>CAZMWI010000036.1:0-20105 GCA_964569945.1 uncultured Ignavibacteriaceae bacterium | reverse complement strand
CATCAATCTCTGGCGAAAACGGTCAAAGTGAGTGCCTTTCTTCTCAGAGCGGATCACCAGCCCGGCCCGTTCCAGGTCTTTATCGAACAGGTCTTTTTTCAGCGCGTACTTGAGGAAACCATCCCAGCTTTCACCGGATAGCCCAAGTCCGAAGAATTCGATTGATTCTTCGGTCAGGTGACGGTTCTCGAGCAGGTATTTCATGATCTTATCGCGGTACTGATCCGACTTAAGCAGTTTTTGAAAGTACTCCAGAGCCACTTGATGCGCATAGTACAACCGGTCGAGTTCATCCTTGGATGAATCGCTGCGGGTTTCTTCTATTTTTATGCCGGCTTTTTCGGCAAGAAAACGGACGGCTTCGATGAAAGTCATGTTTTCGTGCTGCATCAAAAACGTGAAGACATTGCCACCGGCGTCACAGCCGAAACATTTGTATATCTGCTTGTCGGCCGAGACAGAAAACGACGGTGTCTTCTCCAGATGAAACGGACAGACCGCGAAATAATTGCGCCCACGCTTTTTCAGTCGGAGGTACTGACTCAGGAGTTCGACGATATCGGTCGCCTCACGGACGCGGTCTATGGTATCCTGAGGAATCACGGCTTAGTCTTTCAGTTTGACGATGGTCACCCCGGCACCGCCTTCATTCCAGTTGCCGAGACGGATATCGGCGACGGCCGGATGAGCTTTCAGAAATTCGGTCATTTTCTTGCGCAATACCCCGGTCCCTTTGCCGTGGACGACGTACACCTGCGACAAGCCGGTTAGTACGGCCGAGTCAAGGAATTTGTCCAAAGCTTCCGAGGCTTCTTCGACCGTCATGCCCCTCAGGCTGATCTCCGGCCCGGTGCGGTCGAAATCGGCGGAGGCGTCGCTGTTGTACGGGGCGGTGCCATCTTTCACGGGGCTTTTGGTTTTCGCGATGTCGGTGTTATCCACGGTGAACATCATATTGGCGATTCTGACTTTGACGTGCTTGTCGTTAAGCTCCACCAGTTCGCCTTCTTTTTTGAGCGATTCGACCCAGACCATATCGCCGACGTTCAGTTTTCCGGTTTCGACCGGAGGCGTATACTTCTTTTTAAGATGCTCCTGCCGGTTGGAGGTTGTCTGAAGGAATTTGTGGGCCTGCTTGACGGAATCCTTCGAGGCATTGGTCTCGCGAATTCGTTTCACCAAACGTTCGATTTCGAGGCGGCTTTCGGTGAGGACGTTTTCGAGCTCCTGAAGGTGTTCTTTCTTGCTTTGCTCCATATCGCGCGAAAGTTTCTCGCTCTGGCTTTTATAGAAATCCTCAAGCTGGGCCGTGTGTTTGAGTTTATCCTGCAGAGCTGCTTTGTCTTTTCTCAGCGCCGCCAGTTCCGATTCGAGCGATTCGATGAGAACGGTTAGTGAGCGTTCGGTCTTGCCGAGAAGCTTCGAAGCGTTGTGGGTGATTTCCTTGTTCATGCCCAACCGCTCGGCAATCTCGACGGCGTACGACGCCCCGGGAATGCCGATCTGCAAGCGGAAAGTCGGCTGAAGAGTTTTGCGGTCGAATTCAAAGCTGGCGTTTTCCAGCTCGGGATGCTCCATCGGAAGCGTTTTCAATTGCGAGTAGTGTGTTGTCACGATTATCTTGGCTCTGTTCTTCACAAGCTTCAGGAGAATCGACTCGGCCAGCGCCGCGCCTTCTTTGGGATCGGTCCCCGCGCCGATCTCATCGAGCAGGACCAGCGCTTCCGAGTGAGCGTTTTCGACGGCGTAGGCGATCTGCCGGACGTGCGATGAAAACGTCGACAGCGACAGCTCGATGGACTGCTCGTCGCCGATATCGGCCAAAACGTTGTGGAAGACACCGATCTCACTTTTTTCGTCGGTTGGCACGTGCAAGCCTGATTGCACCATAAGTACAAGCAGGCCGACCGTCTTCAGCGCCACCGTCTTGCCGCCGGTATTGGGACCGGTGATGATAAGTCCGAGCCGCCCCTTGTCGAGCTCCAGATCGTTGCCGACCACGATGTCTTTTTCTTTGGTATAGTACATCAGAAGCGGATGCCGGGCGTTGATCAGGTCCAGGCGGCTGGTTCCCTTTATCCGAGGCGGTGCACCGTCGATTTTGATCGAAAAATTGGCCGAGGCGTGGATCAAATCGAGCATACCGATCAGGCGCGTATTGGATAATATTTTGTGATGTTCCTCTCCCACTTTGGCCGTTAATTCCCGGAGAATGCGGTCGATCTCCAGGCGTTCGTTGCGCAGTTCCGACCCGAGGCTGTTGTTCAGTTCCACGGTTTCATTGGGTTCGACATACATGGTCGCCCCCGACTGCGAGCGGTCGTGCACTATGCCCGCATCCGGCCGAAACTGCCCTGACAGCACGGGAATCACATAACGCCCGTCGCGCATGGTGATCATGTCGTCCTGCCAGCCGGGCGTCTTCTGGCGTGCGGACAAAATGCGGTCGAGCTTGGCGACGATCTTTCTTTTTATATTGGAGATTTCCGATCGAATCGCTTTTAACTTCTGCGAGGCCGAGTCTTTTATTTCGCCGTCGTTGTCGATTGTCCGCCCGATCGCTTCGCTCAATTCGAACAGGGGGTGCAACTCTTTCAGATATTCCGCGATCAGCGGAAACTTTTGGCGTTCATCGGGGGCGTAGCGGTACAAGGCGTTGCAGACGTCGATGAGTTCCTTCACCAGCAGCAGATCGGCCGGTTCGAGAAAAATCCCAACCGTTTTCGAGCGGCTGATTATGCCGGTTATATCGTTCAAACGGTACAGCGGCAGGGCCGGTCGGAATTGTATTATATCCCGCATCTGGGATACTTCGGCCAGACGGGTGCTGATGGCTCCGGCATCAGTCAGCGGGGCCATCCGTTCGACCATTTCCATACCGTAGCGGGTCAGACACAGACCGTGCAGGATCTCCAGAATCTTGGGGTACTCGAGGACACCCATCGAATGTTCATCAAAGCTCAAGGCCATTCTCCATCAAATAAAAAGCCCCGATTCAATCGGGGCTTAATATAAGCATTGATTCCGTAAGAATAAATATCTTTATCCGATTATATCTGTCCGGCTCCGGTCCCGAAGTAGCGGTCGATCTGGTAAATCACGCGGTATACCTGTTCCCGGTCTTCGCTGAAATCGAAATTGGGTGTATTGGATTCCGATGACGGCCTCAGCAGCAGGGTGTGTTCGACCTTGTCCATAAATTTTTCGTTTTTGGGGTGCAGTCCGGCCGAGGTCTCGTACAACAGCGGCAGGGTCTTGGCGAAAGTCGGTCCCAGGAAAGACTGTCCGAAATCATCGTAGAATTTGTCCGGCATCGGCATTAAAAACACGATGAAGACCACGAAGCTGATAATCACCCAGCCGCGCAGCGCTCCGACCAGGGCACCGCCCAGTTGGTCTTTCTTGCCGAGTTTCTGAAGATTGGCGACCTTGTAAAATAATATTCCGAGCAGTTTAAAGACGGCGTAGATAACCGCCAATAGTACAACAAAAGAAATTATGGCCGTCACCAGCGGCGACCCGCCCAGTGTCTCGTAAATTTTGACTGCAATGATATCGATATAATTGACGGAAACGATAACGGTGGCGGTCAGGACGGCCAGAGCCATCAATTCCCTGATCAGTCCTTTTTTGGAACCGACAATAATGGCCGCCACCAGAAGGATCAAAAGGACAATATCGATCCAGTTCATTTCACTACTCCCTGTATGGGGTCAAATCCTTAAAGAAGAGCTACCGGTCGGCATCCGAGAGCATCTGACGAACAAGCTGACTGACCAGCTTGCCATCGGCCTGACCCTTCAGTCGGGGCATTAGGTCTTTCATCACCGCTCCCATCTGCTCCGGTGACGACGCCCCCGTGGCTTCCAGCGAGGCTTGGATGTGCTCTCTGATTTTATCTTCGGAAAGCTGTTCCGGAAGATACCCCTCTATAAGTTCCAGTTCTCTGGATTCCTTATCGACCAGATCGTCGCGTCCGCCTTTTTTGAACTGCTCGATCGAATCGCGACGGCGCTTGGCGGCGCTTTGCAAAGTCGCGAGAATATCCCCATCGGTCATATCCCGACCGAGATCGATCTGGCGATATTTAATATCAGATTTAAGGCCCCGAAGAACGGTCGCTTTAAGCTTATCTCCCGCCTTCAGGGCCGATTTTAGTTCTTCATCTATTTTAAGTAAAATAGACACAACAAGTCTATCCTTCTGCCTGGTGCAGCTTACGCATCTTGCGCCGGGCGGCATTCAATTTGCGCTTGCGGCGTTCAGACGGCTTCTCGAAATGCTGATGCTTCTTTATGTCCGACAGTATTCCTGTCTTTTCACAAAATTTGTTGAAGCGGCGCAGGGCTTTCTCGAAGGATTCGTCGTCGCGAACCCTTACGCCTGTCATAAACACCCCTCCTTTCATGCAATATTTTGTCAATTAACAATTTAGCAATGTAAGATAATAATTAAAAATAGGCTGTCAACATATTAATTTAAGGAATATTTACGTTTTTGGTCCAATTTCTCAATGATCCCCGGAAAAATTGTCCTATGACTTATTCAGATTCCGCACAATCTGTCGATAATTATTATAACCTTAAGAGAAAGAACACCTTATGTTAGCAATAGCCGGTCTGATATTTGTATTCATTTGTGTAATGGGGGGCTTCCTCCTGGCCCACGGAAACCCAATGGTTTTACTTCAGCCCGCCGAGTTTATCATTATCGGTGGAGCAGCTCTGGGCTCGATGTTCGTTATGGCACCGCCGAAAGTGGTTAAAGCCATTTTTGCCCGCCTGCCAAAAATCATGAGTTCCGGTCCCGGCAAGCAGTCGTATATCGAGCTTCTGACCATGATGTACGAACTGTTCAACGTCGCGCGTAAGGACGGTCTGGTCGGTCTGGAGTCCCACATCGAAGAGCCGGAAAAAAGCTCGGTTTTAACCAAGTATCAGTACTTCCTGAAAAACCATCACGCGATAGACTTCCTGGCCGACACGATGCGGTTGATTATCATGGGCGGCATTCCGGAGCACGATCTCGATACGATGCTCGACAAAGACATCGAGACATATGAAACCGAAGAGGAACACGCGGCTACGACTCTTCAGACGATCGGTGACGCTCTCCCCGGTCTGGGTATCGTCGCGGCCGTGCTGGGCGTCGTGATAACCATGGGCGCTATCGGCGGCTCGGTCGAAGAAGTGGGCATGCACGTGGCGGCGGCCCTGGTCGGGACGTTTCTCGGCATTCTTCTGTCGTACGGTGCAGTGCAGCCTCTGGCGAGCAATTTGCACCATCAGATCGCCGCCGAAAGTCAGTACTACATTGTTCTGAAACAGGCATTGCTGGCATTTCATAAGGGTTTCACCGCGCAGATCGCGGTCGAGTTTGCCCGCCGCGTGATTTCACACGACGTGCGTCCGGGTTTTACCGAAGTCGAAGAAGCCTGCCGTGCGGCCAAGGCCGGCAAATTACCTCAGCAGCAGGAAGCGGTAACCGCTTAGTATGGAAGACAACGAAGAAAAACAACCGGCACCGATAATTGTCGTCAAGAAAAAGCGTGGCCACGGAGGCCATCACGGCGGCGCCTGGAAAGTCGCGTATGCCGATTTTGTCACGGCTATGATGGCTTTCTTTCTGGTCATGTGGATTATGTCCCAGTCCGACGCCGTTAAAAAAGCGGTGCAGGGATATTTTCGTGATCCGGTCAGTTTCATGAAAAAGACCGGCCGGGGTGTTCTCGATGGTGGCACAACACCGATAAACACTCGCATCCGCAAAAGCGAAGAAGGCGGCAAGCTGGGCCAGACGTCCATTCGTCTCAGCGAAGCGGGAAAGAATATCCGAGAAGCTCTGGATAAAATTCCCGAAATAGCCAAGCTTAAGGATTTCATACAGATAGAGGTCATCCCGGAAGGACTGAGAATCGAGTTGGTCGAAGTTTCGACCAATCCCGATTCGAGCAATTTCTTCGGATTGGGAAGCGCCAAGATCAAACCGATCACTCAGTTGATACTGAAAGCTATCGCCGGAGAGCTGGGAAATCTGCCCAACGATATTATTATCGAAGGTCATACCGACAAAACGCCTTACTCAGAGCAAAATCATTATTCCAACTGGGAACTTTCGGCCGACCGGGCCAACAGCGCCCGACGTTATATGGAAGACGACGGCCTGCGCGATGGTCAAATTGTCGAAATACGGGGCTATGCAGACAATCATCTCAAGCTTCCCGACAAACCGTACGATCCGCGCAATCGACGGATCGCCATTATCGTCCTCAATGAAGGCTACCAGGAAAGCTACCGTTCTCTGGCCGACGACGGAATGCAATAACCTTTTATTTTCGGATCATCCGAACATCTCCAAATTAAACCGCGAATCCTCTTGCGATTATTGTCTTTAAGCGTTAAAATTAGGCAAAAGCAATTCAATATCGAGGAGGTAATTATGTCCGGCCATTCAAAATGGGCGACAATTAAGCGTAAGAAAGGCAAAGCAGACGCCGAGCGCGGCAGGATGTTTACCCGTTTCATTAAGGAAATTACGGTGGCAGCGCGCGCCGGCGGCGGAGACCCCGATGCCAATCCCAGACTGCGGACAGCCATTGCGACGGCCAAGGCCGCCAATATGCCGCAGGACAATATCAAACGGGCCATTCAAAAGGGCACCGGTGAACTGCCGGGGGTATCGTACGAAGAAGCCAGCTATGAAGGTTACGGTCCAGCCGGGGTGGCGGTGTATCTGATGACTCTTACCGATAACAAAAAGCGCACCGTTTCTGAAATACGACATCTGTTTTCGAAGTATGGCGGGAATCTTGGTGAAAACGGCTGTGTGGCGTGGATGTTCGACAGCATGGGCGTCATTACGGTCGAGACGTCGGTGGTCGATGAAGATACGCTCATGGAAATAGTCATCGAAGCCGGGGCGTCGGACATGACCAATGCCGGTGACATATATGAAATCACGACGCCGCTGAGCGACCTCGAAACGGTTCGACAGGCGCTCGAAGCAAAGTCGATTCCGATTGTATCGGCCGAAACGACCATGATCCCGCAGAATACGATTGCTCTTAACGAAAAACAGGCTGAAACCATGCTCAAGCTGTATGAAGCTCTCGAAGACCACGACGACGTCCAGAGCGTTTACAGTAATTTCGATATTGCCGACGACATCATGGAAAAACTGGCCGGGTGACCGCCATGGCCGTGACCATTCTCGGCATCGATCCGGGCCTGCATATTACGGGTTACGGCGTAATAAAATCACGCGGCGGCCAGATAAAAATTCTCGAGGCCGGAGTTATCAAGACCCCGGCCCGCGAAGATTTTCAGGGCAAACTCAAAGAAATATACAACGAAATGGGCAACATCCTCGACCAGTTCAAGCCGGACTATATGGCGGTCGAGGAGCTGTATTCCCACTATGCCCATCCCAAGACGGCCATAATAATGGGTCATGCACGCGGGACGATTTTCATCCGGGCCGCTCTGAACAATATTCCGATCGTATCTTATGCGTCAACCCGCATAAAAAAGTCATTGACCGGGAACGGCCGAGCGACTAAGATGCAGATGCAGAGAATGATTAAGTCGACTTTGAAATTAACCGATGACGTCTACTCGCCGGATACGGCCGATGCCCTGGCGGCAGCGCTTTGTCATCACAACGCCTTGATGGGAAAATGATTTCACAGATTGAAGGAAAAATCGCCAAACTGACCGAAGAGACGGTGACCATCAATCTCGGTGGATTGTATCACGAATTGATGATTCCCTCGGGGTTGTACAATACGCTCCGCGACGCCAAAGCCGAGGGTCGCGAGGTGATGCTCCATACGATAGACTATATCGAAGCGGGCGACCGCAAGAGCAATCATTTTCCCAAGCTGATCGGTTTCACTGACGCCCTCGATAAAGAATTTTTCCTGCTGTTCACGACGGTTTCGGGCATGGGGTTCAAGAAGGGCCTGAAATCGCTGACTCTGCCCGTCCGCGATATAGCCACGGCCATCGAAATCAAGGACGCCGGGACGTTGTCGCGCTTACCGGGGATAGGGAATCGACTGGCCGAAAAAGTTATCGCTGAGCTTAACGGCAAGATGGCGCGCTTTGCACTGTCCAAGACGGAGCAGCCGTTGACGGTCATCCGCAAGGAGCAGGCCGATCTCATGAACGAAGCGGTCGAAGTCCTGGTGCAGCTGCAGTACAAAGCATCCGAAGCCGAAAAGATGGTTCTGCGGGCGCTGGAATCCAACCCCAAAATAGATACAACCGAGAAGCTCATTGCGATAATTTTCCGGCAGGAAGCCGGAGCTAACAAGGCCGGGGTGCGATGAGCCGCGAAAGAATCATAACCGGCGAAGTCATGACGCCCGAGGAAGAGACGTTTATTCTCTCGCTGCGGCCCAAACTGCTCAATGAGTACATCGGGCAAAAAGAACTCAAAGACAAATTGCACGTATCTATTGAAGCCGCCAAAAAACGCGGCGAGTCGTGCGAGCACGTACTTTTCTACGGACCTCCCGGGCTTGGCAAGACGACCCTGGCCAATATTATCGCCAACGAGATGGGCACTCGGCTGGTATCTACGTCGGGTCCGGCCCTTTCGCGCACCGGGGACTTGATGGGCATCCTGACCAATCTCACCGAAGGCGATATTTTGTTCATCGACGAAATCCACCGCCTCTCCCCGGCTATTGAAGAGTTTATCTATCCGGCGATGGAGGACTTCAAGGTTGATTTCGTAGTGGACAAGGGCGCATTCGCGAAAGTAATAAATATTCCTCTGAAACGATTCACGCTTATAGGCGCCACTACGCGGGCAGGGCTGTTGTCGCCGCCGCTTCGCGACCGGTTCGGGTTGTATTATCATATCGACTTCTACGATAAAAAAGAACTGGCGGAAATTATAGTGCGCTCGGCGGGGCTGCTCGATGTCAAAGTATCGCCCGAGGCCGCGCATGAAATCGCCGGCCGCTCACGCGGGACGCCGCGTATCGCCAACCGTCTGCTGCGGAGGGTGCGAGATTATGTTACCGTCAGAGCCGACGGTGAAATAGATATCGAACTGGCCCGCACGGCGCTGGATAAAGAGGGTATCGACAACATCGGGCTCGACGGGCTGGATCGGAAGCTCTTGCAGGTGATAGTAGAATTTTACAAAGGCGGACCGGTCGGGATAGAAGCGCTGGGAGCGACGCTCAATGAAGAGGTCGATACACTGGTCGATATGGTGGAGCCGTATTTATTGAAGATAGGATTTCTTCAGCGCACCAAACGCGGCCGGATGATTTCCAAAGAGGCCGCCGAGCATCTTGGTTTCAAGCTCGATCAGAGCAATCAGCAAAGTTTGTTTTAGATTATCATAGAGACGTAGGTCGGGCTCCGAGTCTTCGAGAAACCCGACATGATTTACAATTACAGAAAGATGTCGGGTTTTTCATTCCCGTAAAAACGGGAATTCAGAACCCGACCTACTTTTCTATGAAGATTAAGTGGCCGGCAGACGCCCTCGTCTGCCGGTTGGCAAATCAGGCAACAAGCCAGGAATTTTAAATAAATGTTTGATTAATCATCCGGCAGAAATGACTATATCGACCTCGCGGCAGACGAGGGCGTCTGCCGCGCACGAAATGAAGATGTCAGGCCCCAAGTGGGCCTGACCTACGAAGATTTTTATTAAATTGTCTGCACTTCTTTTTTCTTGTAATCCTCAAGCACCGTCTTCCATGAATTTCTTTCGAGGAAGCTGCCGTCGACGTGGCCTTCCATTTCCTGAAACATCTTGTACGGTACCGAAAACGACATGACGTTGTGATCGAGCATTTTCATAACATACTTACGGGCCGAAATATCGGTCAGGCCGATTATAGCCTGAGGATTTTCGGATTCTTCTTCGTGTATGGGCAATATCCCGATCTGATGGCACCCGGCTCCGAACGGCGCGACGACATTGATATAGCCCGACCGGGCGTAGTTAGCGAGCACGATCAAGGCTGACAGCTGATCGGGATGCACGACGAATATAATCGAGCGCGGGGTTTCGCCGGTGGTGACCATATCCAGCGGCTTGAGGATGACATATTCGGCGGGTACGTCAATCATCGGGAGGTTATCGATAAACTGCTGAGCGATTTTGGGATTCTTGACATACCGTTCGCCCTCGGCTATATCCGGTCGCCAATCCAGCATTTTCTTGCCGCCTTCGGAGTTACAGAATTCGGCATTGCCGGTTGAGATATATTCGGCGATACCGCCCGGGAAATTGACGTATTGATTGCCGAATCCCAGACCGACGCCGCCGCCGATGCAGCCGAATGTTTTGCGGTCGGCCACGGCCACCTTCCCTTTGACCGCCGAGGCCAGGAGAAACATCACGCACCCCCATTTGCCCTTCGCGAACTGCACCGCCCCTTCCGGTTTTTCATCGGACCATACAATCGCCACCGGCGGGTATTTCATGCCGGTCGCTTCATATATCTTGCTTTTCATCCCTGCCTCCGATATGTCTTTATACGCAGGCGGCAGACGCTCTTGCCCGCCCTGAACTTTGAAGGGTCTGCCGCCGGTCACGAATTTTATAAATCCAACGTCGTCTGGTTGCCTTTCTTTTCCAATTCTTTATATACTCGGAACGTATTCCGGGCGTCGTCGATGCCCCGATGTCGCACGCCATCGAATTCCAGCCCGAGCGTTTTCATCGCCCGGCTGAGCCCCATACGTTCACCCATAATGCGTTTAAAATATATTTTAATATCATAATGATTGTCGCCAAACGGATAGTCAATATTATGATAAGTACAATCTTTCTGAAACATCCAGCGGTCGAAATTGCTCCATGATGAAAATATCGTGAGGTTGAGATCCCCGATCCAGTCGAGAAATTGTGCGAAGACGGTCGGAAAAAACTCGGCCGAGTCGACGTCGCTTTGATTTATCTTGGTCAGGTCTTTGCAAAAATCGCTCAGGATCGAATTGCGGCTTGGTTTAATGAAGTGGTCAAATTCATCGACAATTTCGCGGGATTTTAAATCGACTTTGACCGTGCCGATTTCGATTGTTTCCATCTCGTTGTCGCGCATTTCGTTATGAGCCCAGCAAGTGGTCTCAAGATCGACGATTACCAGAAATTGTTTTTGGGTTAGCCGATTCATTTTCAGCCTTATATTTGTCCGGAGCGCATTGCTCCTGACCTACAAGACTTGATCCCTTTGTCCGTAATGTACGCAGTCACCAGTTCATTTGGCGTAATGTCGAAAGCCGGGGCGAAAACTTTTATGCCGTCGGGGGCGGTTTGCACTCCGCCCCAGTGCGTTATTTCTTCCTGAGCACGTTCTTCGATCGGAATGTTGTCACCTGTCAGGGTATTCTTGTCGAACGTCGAGTACGGTGCCGCCACATAGAACGGTATACCGTGACGCTTCGCCTGCACCGCGACGTTGAAAGTCCCGATTTTATTGGCGACATCGCCGTTTTTGGCGATCCGGTCGGCCCCGACAATGATACACTTGATCTTCCCGCGCCGCATCAGTTCACCAGAGGCGCCATCGACCAGGAGCGTCACATCAATTCCCGCCTGTCTCAATTCCCAGGTGGTCAGACGTGCTCCCTGCAAGAGCGGCCGGGTTTCGTCGGCGAAGACTTTTATTTGTTTACCCTGTTGGTGAGCCTCATATATGGGCGCCAGGGCGG
The DNA here is from genome assembly GCA_964569945.1 of uncultured Ignavibacteriaceae bacterium. Taxonomy (GTDB): domain Bacteria; phylum Zixibacteria; class MSB-5A5; order GN15; family PGXB01; genus CALAMC01. Next base: position 8,421 of record CAZMWI010000036.1, on the reverse strand, counting down.
TCCCGATACCGCCGGTCGCCAGAGCCCCGGCGTTGCAGTGGGTCAGGACACAATCCCCGTCTTCCAGAAGCTCCGCCCCGTGCCGCCCGATGGCCGCGCACATCTGCTCGTCCTCATCGTATATGGCAGCGGCTTCATCCCAGACTATCTTGCTGAACTCCTCGACGTCGGTGCCCTGGTACTCCCGAGCCTTATTCCACGCCCTGTCTACTGCCCAGGCCAGATTGGCCGCGGTCGGACGGGCATTCTTTATCTCATCGGCAACGCCTTGCAAAACATATTGCATCTCCCCACGCATCGGTTTTTTAAATTCGGCACACGATGCCACCGCCAGTGCGTACGCCCCCGCGATCCCTATCGCCGGCGCGCCGCGAATTTCGAGCCGCTTTATAGCACCGATTATATCGCGATAGTTATCGTACTTATTATATACAACCTCCGAAGGCAGCCGGGTCTGATCGAGAATTTTGACGCTTTTTTCGAGGGGCACCAACACCCTAAAACCTAAATTTTCCTGTATCATCATTCCCCCATAATCTGTACTATTACTTTTCGTTTGCGGCTGCGATTGTCGAAATCGAGAAAGACGACGTTCTGCCACGTCCCCAGTCGAAGAGCACCGTTCACAATAGGAATTGTAATATCCGGGCCGACCAGAGCCGAGCGCATGTGCGAAAAACCGTTGCCGTCGTGCCAGGTCAGATCGTGATGGTACGGTTTATCCGACGGCAGCAATTTTTCAAAAAACTCAGGTAAATCCTCGAGCAGCCCCGGTTCGAACTCGATTGTGGTCAAACCCGACGTCGCTGACGGCGTGAATACGGTCACGATACCTGATTTAATGCCCGACCTATGCACTTTTTGTATGATCTCATCGGTCAAATTGACCACGTGGCAGTAGCCTTTGGCCGAGAACGATATTTCTTCGGTCGCGATCATGACGCTAACGGTACAGGCTCCTTTTTATTTTTCTGGTGGAGGTTTTTTCAAACGGTTCGGTGCGAATTTCAAAATTGACAATGCGCTTGAAATCGGCGATGCGTTCATTGACGGCGCGAATCTCGGACTGCATCAGCTCTCTAACTTTTTCAGGAGCCGGGTCGTTCTCACCCTGGGCGAATTCGATCTGCTCTTGACAGGGATATATTATCGCCCAGACCTCTTCCCCGGTTTTTCCGGAGCGGGTCCGCCCGAGCACTATCGCCTCTGAAATGTACGGTGACAGGTCAAGCTCGGCTTCGATTTCTTCGGGATAGATGTTTTTGCCCGCACCGGAAACGATCAGGTTTTTGGCCCGTCCTGTGATGTAAATATGGCCGCGGTCGATTTTGCCCAGATCGCCGGTCATCAACCAACCGTCCTTTATAAGTTCCGACGTGGCGGCCGGATTGTCCAGATAACCCGGCGTTACACATGGGCCCTTGACCGCGATTTCGCCGATATCGTTCGATCCGGGGTTGTCTATACGCACTTCCAAACCCGGCAACGGCGGGCCGACCGATCCGAAACGGATATCATCGGGATGATTGACCGAAATCACCGGCGAGCATTCGGTCAGGCCGTAGCCTTCCAGAAATGTAAACCCGGCCAGGTTGAACCATTCGGCCACGCGCACTGGCAGTGGGGCACCGCCCGAGACGAACATGCGGACCGAACTCAACCCGGCTTTTTCTCTGAGCGATGCAAACATCGGTCGTCCGGCTTTAATTCTCGCTTTCCAGGCCAGGCCGCTGATTCCCCGCAGAGCTTTGACAAAAGTTTTCTTTACGGCACCAGCCTCGGCAATATTCCGCACGATAGAGGCATACATTTTTTCATACAATAATGGTACCGCCACCATAACCGTTATCTTGTGCTTATCGATGTCTTCTTTTATCTCGCGGGATTTGAGCGACCGGGCATAGACGATGCTCAGGCCGCAAATAAGCGGCAGCAGAAATCCGCAGGTGGCCTCGAAGGTGTGGTGCAGAGGCAGAATTGAAAGGAATTTATCGTCGGGCAAAAGCTGAAGAGCTGTCCGCGCCGCCTTAACGTTCGAGACTATATTATCGTGCGTCAAAATAACGCCTTTGGGGTCGCCGGTTGTGCCCGAAGTGAAAATAATCGCCGCGGTATCTTGAGGTTCGGTGTCTGCCGCGCTGTAGCTGCCCGGACTATCTGTCGAAGCCCCCTTTACCGCCCCGACCAGATCGACGGGCTTGATATCAAGGCCGTTCAGTCCTATGACGTTCCGCACCGGGACCAGCCATTTGGCGGAGCAGGCGATTATTTTAACGCCCGAGATGCGCAGCAAAGCGGCAACCTCGGATTCTTTAAGGTTGTTGTCGAGCGGCACCGCGATGGCGCCGGCGGCGAGAATCGAAAGATAAAAGATGGCCCATTCGGGGCAGTTGTCGGCAATAATCGCGACCCGCTCCTGCCGGGCAATACCCGATCCGTTCAAATAAGCGGCAACTTGTTTTACTTTTGAAACGACATCCCAGTATGAATAGGCATTATTCAGATCGGCCGCGCTGATTAGAGCCTTCTTTCCTGGATACAGGTCGGCTGATGAAAATATCGTTTCGTGAATTACATTCGGTATATCATTCCGTTCCGGCATATTTAAATGTACGCAGTCGGACCGAATTATTCAACCGGTTTAAGGAAAAAATTAAGGGCCACCCGAATGATGGCTTTTCGGATGACCCTCTCGAAACAAAACAGGAGTACAGGAAATCTATTACTGGAGCGAAACCTCCGCAGTCATCGTAATGTTACCGCGCGGATCGTTATCGACGACCTGAATAATTACTTTTTCGTCGGAAATAAGCGGATCGGCGGCAGGAGCATTGTAAAGGAATCCACTCGCTTCACCGTATTCGTTGGTGTACTGCACGCCGTTGGTAATGGTTCCGCGGCCGCTGACACCGGCAATCAGCTGATGTCCGCCGAGCGGGTTGCCCCAGCGGTCTTTAATCGTAACCTTGAACGGGAGCTGCGTGCTGTAATTGGCGGAAGCGTTAATCGTCAGGGACGAACCATCGGAATAAGCCGAACCGGTCCACAAGGTACAAGGCTGCGTTACCGAAACAAAGCCCTTATACGTGGACGTAATCTGGTCAATGGCACCGATGCCGTCGTCCTGAGTATCGGCGGCGCTCCAGCTGTAGTCGTTGTCGAGCGTGACGGAAGTATAGAACGAAGTCATCACCGAGGCGTTACAGCCGTCTACAACGACACCCGAGGCTACCGACAGGTAATAATTTTCGATATCTATTTCGGTTTGGTCGTGGACAAAGTTGCCGTTAAGGTCGCGGACCTGGAGCCTGAACTTGCGGTATGATTTGCCGTCGGCCATAACCGAACTCGGGAAAGGCACTTCATACCACATCGTATCGGGATACCAGCTGTTTATAAAATAGCAGGTATCGGCCACGGTTCCACCGCTGGTTTCGGCAATAATCTGAACAATACCGTCGGCGTCGGGAGGGATATATCCCGAAAGCCAGGATGTCTCGGCAAGCCCGCTTTGATCTTCTGTCCGGTTAAGATGCGCCAAAACGACGCCTTCATCGGTTGTGAAATAAACCGCGACTCCATCGCGAACCGGGTTGTTATATATATCTGAAACAAGGGCGAGGATGCCAACGTCCTGATTTACCCAACCCCAGGCCTGTATGTTACAAAGGTCAGATCCGACCACGATATGCGCGGGAGGTCCGGCGTGCACCATTAGCAGGGTGGAATTGGAAAGAATACTTCCGACATAGGCGCGTATGCGAATAGTTCCCGAAATCGTCCCCGACGAAACCGGGCAATAAGCCTCACCCAGCGAATTGGTGGTGACGATATACGGGCCGTAGTCTTCTGTGCCAAGTCTTTCTCCGCCGCCCGGACCATCGGTTATGATAAAGGCAATCTGGAGGCCTTCGGGCACGCGGTTGCCGTTGGCATCATAGCCGATTGCCGTCAACATAGCGGTTTCCATACCGCCGGTCGATTGTACGGCCAGGCTGTTGGAATCGGAATACAGGTATATGCTTTCAATGGCGGCATCCGGAGTCAATTGCAGGGAAATATCGGAAAAGCCCGCATACGCTCCGTCGGTGATCGTCGCCTTGATATAGACCGTGACGGCTTCGGTTCCGGCGATGTAGGTTACGGTCGCCTGACCTTCCGTGCCGCTTACGGTCGCTGTCGATGGGATAATGCCAATCGGGTTCCAGGAGTCATTATCGATTACATCGTAAACAACGCTGTCGACTCCGGGTGAGAAATATCCGTTTTCATCGACGTCGATAAACCGTTCACCGGCGGCGAGACGAATCACGGTTCCTTCGGGAGCCGGGTTGCCGCTGCCGTCCTGGACGGTTATAGTCAGTTCGGCGGTGGAGCTGCCGTCGGCGAGAAGAAGCGACGGTGTCAAAGCCAGATCGATATTGCCCGATCCCGACTGCTGACTGGTTTCCACGCTCAGTGAAGCCGTTCTGTAAATCGTATCGCTGAGGCGGGCGGTTACGGTTATGGTGCCGGTCTGAGACGCCGTGAAGGTTGTGGCGACCAAACCATCGGCATCACTTACAACCATCGCCGGATCGAATGTGCCGGCCGAGGTTGGATCAACCGTGAACTGTACGGCACGGTTGGCAACCGGATTTGTACCGTCGGTAACCTGGGCTTCGACCACGCAAGTGGCACCGACGCCAATCGACGACGGATTCAAGGATAGGGTGGTTACTTCAAGTGATCCAGTCACTGTCTCATTTGAACCTGAATTGGAATCGCATCCGAAAAGCAGCAAGCTTGCGGAGGCGAGCATCAGTAGTACAGCAAGGATCATGAGTGGAGATTTTTTGGAATACATAATGACTCCCGTTTAAAATACAATATGTTTATTTCCTGAATCAGATTTTCCTGTCTCTACTGATATTATCGGCCAATCCCGCCTTCTATTAAGCAAAAAAGCCCCGATAAATCGGGGCTTTTAGGCTGAAGCTGGTATATTTACGGGCCACTGTTGGCAAGGTCATCTTCGACAATGGTCGGGGTGACGAATATGACCAGGTCGCGGCTTTCGTTGCTCCTGGTGTAATAGCTGAAGAGCAGGCCGATAATCGGCAGGTCCTTCAATATCGGGACGCCTTCGTGATTTTCGGTCTCGTCGACGGTGGTCAGGCCGCCGATAACGGCCGTCTGTCCGTTGTTGACGACGACGTTCGTTTCGGCGTTATTGGTATTGATGATAATACCGCTGACGTCCGGCTGAAGCGAGCTTCTCTCCGGCTTCAGGTGCATCAATATTTTATTCTCGGCCGTAATGTGCGGGGTCACTTCGAGGATGGTGCCGACGTCTTCGTATTCGATGACGACGTTGCCGGATTCGTCAAACTGCTTGACGGGAATCCGCTGACCCATCTGAATCCGGGCCGCTTTGTTGTCGATCGTGGTAATTTCCGGATGTGCCACCAGTTTGCCTTTGCCATTACTCAGGATGGACGCAACCGTAGCGTCAACACTCCACCCGTGGAAATACCCAACATTATAGGATATAAATGGCTCGGTAACTTGATTGCCTTTTTGTGTGGCAGTTTGGTCGACATGAACATTCGGGTTGGAATTGGGGACATAACTGCCGGTCGCTGTCCAATCTACACCCAATTCCAAAGCATCCTTGGAAGAAATATCAAGGATCTGTGTGGAAATCTTGATCTGCTTGGCCGGGCGATCCAATTCCTTAATGAACGCCATGACGCGGTCGATATTCTCGGGCACTTCCTGCAGAATCAACGAGTTGGTTCTTTCGTCGGCGTCGACCTTCCCGCGCTGGGACATGAGCGACTGAACCGAAGCGGTAATTTCGGCCGCGGCCGTGTTGGCCAGCTTTATAATTTTAACATCGAGTGGCGCCAGCGTCTGGCGTTCCAGGTTGTGCTTGTCAATTTCGGTCTGCTCTTTACGGTAGTCTTCGGCGGGCAGAACCCGGATATAATTATCGTCTTCGAAAACGACGGCCAGGTTATAAGTGCTGCCGATGATTTTCAGAGCCTGTTCCCAGGTTACGTCGTGCAGATTGATCGTCACGGAACCCTGAACGTTGGGCGCCACGACTACGTTGACCTTGCCATAATCGGCCAGAGAGCGAATGACCGAACGAATATCGGCCGCCTGGTATGTCAGGTTTTCGATCGGGACCGAAGGGTTATTCGGTTTATCGATATCCTGGGCCAGGACCGAAGCCGACAGACTGAGATACATGACCACCATAAGGGTCTTTAGAATTTTGCCCATATTCTTATTCCTTATCATCGCTACCTGCCTTTCTTATTCATTACCGAGATGCAACGCCACGGTTCTGCTCCAGCCGTATTCGTACAACTGGAAGTATGCTTTGTCTGAATCTATCCTTGAAACATAACCTTTTTTCACTTTATCGCCTTCACCGAGGATGTAACCGTATCCATCAATATCTTCGAGCAGCGCCCGGTTTTTGCCGTTGGCGGCTTCGATAACACCGACCAGCCGCAGCGTTTCGATATCGGGAACCTTCCGCTGCATCTGCGAATCGGTCTTCTTGGTCTCGTCGATAAGCGTCTTGAAAGGATCGCGGGACATTCCCGGAGTGTACTTGATAACCATACGGGTCGGGAATTTCGCTACAATAGTACCTTTGAGTTTGGCCGGAAGGCTCGGCTGCCGACGGAAACGCGAGGTCGGCCTGGATTTTTCTGCCGGAGCGTCTCCGGGGACGATTTCCGCGGTATCCGGAGGAGTCGGACTGGCGCCGGCCAGCATCTGCTCATCAGACGACGGTGACGGCTTTTCAGCGGTTACCGGCTTGGATTTCTTGAATGGTTTGTCCTTTTCTTTCTTCTCGGTAGCGGCAGGTTCGACTTTCTTATCGCCCTGGTCGGACTTGGCCGGAGCATCTTCTTTTTCAAGAGCTTCATTCCGGTCGGGCTGACCGGGCTGGGTCGATTTCTGCGTCGGTTTTTCTTCGACAGGCTTGTCGGGCTCGTTCTGGGCTATCTGAACAGGCGTTCCGGCCTTCTTCTGTATTACCCATTTTTGGGTCTGGTTTTTTTCAATGTCCAGAAATGAAGATTTCTGAGCCCGATAATAATCCGCAATTCCGGGGGCCGTAGCCGGTTTTGTTACTTCGGGTTGCGGCTGCGGTGTCGGTTCCGGTTTGTTTACCTTCTTTTCTACCTGAGGCTCGATATTTTTAGCCATGGTCGGATTTTCGGGCTTGCTCTCAACCGACTTATTTTCAGTCGGCTTACCCATCAGCGGCGGTTCGTGTTTAGCCATCTGAGGTTTATCTTCAACAACCGGCTTTTTCGTATCGGATTTTTTGCCGTCATTGACTGCGACCGATTTTTCATACAAGGTATTCTTCGGCTGCGGTTTTGACGATTCAGTCCAGCTGGTCCACTGCGGAAACGGCTGGCTGTTTTTATCCGGCAGATAAACCCATATTTCGTTGTTTTTCTTTTCTATTCTATATGGGACTGATTCTTTCAGGTCGAATACGATTCGCACGACTTTTTCCGGGCTTACGGCAAACTGGCTGGAGCGAACCGAGCTCACGATCGAAGGCGGCAGATTATCAAAGGCTTTGCTGCTGAGATCGTATACGGCCGGAAATATATCGACCAGGACCCGGTCCGGTTTTCCCTCAACCTTTTCCGGAATCTCGTGGGTGTACTGGAACGGCCCGGTCGCGTAAATCTTGCATACGGTTTCCTGACCGATCTTTTCCAGCGAGACGCGGTTGACGTCGACTTCGGCCGCGACAGAAACCGTCGCCATCAGGACGACGGCAAAAACTATATACAAAAATTTGGTTTTCATAATTTTTATCCGCCTCCTATAATACCAGTTCCTGAAGTCGTTCATCAGCCTTGACATAATATGTGGAAAGCTTGAAACTCGCCGTCATGGTCGGCTTGGAACCGACTTCTTTCGGCCCTGTATCGGCTTCGGTCGTGGCGATATTGGCGGCCGTGGTGGTTTCCAGCTTCATTTCGGATATATTCGCGATAAACGGGAAATTGGCTACGTACCCGATGAATTTCCCGAAATCGTTGTATGTCCCCGTCATCTCGATCTTGAACCCGGCCACATTATAGAACTGCTCCGGGACGACGTCGAGTGGTTCGATTTTGGTTATGCGTGTTCCGGTCAACGATGAAGCCGTGTGCAGTTGTACCAGAAACGACGGAATCTGTTTAACTTCCGGCAGGAGTTGTTCGATTTCCTGATAACGGTTCAGGAGATCTTCGTATTCCAGCTTGAGAGCTTCCAGCGATTTGGATTTCATCTCCACGTTCTTCAGGTTGGTAATCATGGTGGAGTATTCGGCCGTCAACTGATTAAGCTGGTTATTATATTTGGTATAAACACGGTTATACCAAAAATAGACAACCACACCGAAAGCGA
>CAZMWI010000035.1:1322-20565 GCA_964569945.1 uncultured Ignavibacteriaceae bacterium | reverse complement strand
TCTGGCGGCTGAAGGCCGGAATCGGCTGACTGTCGATGCGCCGGGTATTGACCGTCAGGATCGGACCTTTACCGTCGAGCGGATGCCCTAAGCCGTCGAGCACCCGCCCGATCAGTTCATCGCCAACCGGAACCCGCAGCTGTTCGCCGGTCGAAACCACGAACGAGCCGGGTGTTATTCCGGTCATATTACCAAGAGGCATGAGTAAAATTCTGTTTTCTCGAAAGCCAACCACTTCGGCCTTCGTTTTTTCTCCATCGGGATTTTCGATAGTACAAAGATCGCCGATTGATACGGTCGGCCCTTCCGATTCCACGACGAGCCCGATCGTCTTGACGACCTTCCCGGATTGTTTTATAGTGTGGAGGGAATTTATCCGCTTCAGAAACAAATCGTAAGGAAGCTGTTTCATTCTATTCTTCGTCCGGCGTGAGGGCTTCGGATATTATTCCCATCTGCGATTCCACCCGGGCGTCGATGTCACCCGAAGGCGTCTCGATAAAACACCCCCCGTACTTGACCCGGTTATCCGGTTCGATCGTGATCTCCTTGATGGCGGTCGTGTTACCTTTGAAATGGTCGATCTGCGATTCCAGAAACGGGAGATGCTGGGGATTCACTTTGATTTTAATGCGAGCTTTGTCTATTAATCCGTCGATAGTCCCTTCAATGATTTTAGCCGTAATTTCTTCGTCAATTTTGACGGCATTGAAAGTGACTTTGCGGGCGATAGCCATGATCAGTTCCAGAACGGACCGTTTGGCTTCGTCGTATATTTTCTCGCGCTGATCTATTATCGAAGTCACCAGTGTCGAAAAGTTCTGCGCCACTTTCTGAGCTTCGAGGTTGCCGGCTTGCAGTCCTTTATACTGGCCTTCATCAAAGCCTTTCTTATACGCTGTTTTATATGTCTCTTCCTTTTCGCGGTTTACCTGTTCTTCGACCTTAAGCAGTTCCTGAATAGGCACCAGCTTTTTACCTTCAATCGTGGTTATGACATTGATATCCATAAACATCGACGGCAGTCGTTTTTCGATCTCCCGGTCGGTTTCGATATCGGTGCGATATTCACCGATAATGACTTTGGACCCCATATTAGGATTGCCGAGCAGCTTAGACAATAATATCCTCCTTGCCGCCCCGGCCGGAAACTACGATCTGGCCTTCTTCTTCGAGGCGTCTTACCGACTCGACAATTCTTTGCTGGGCCGCTTCGACGTCCGACAATCGCATAGGTCCCAAAAATTCCATTTCTTCCTTTATCATCACCGAGACACGCTCGGAAACGTTGGCGAAAATCTTGTTTTTGACTTCGTCGGCGGCAGCCTTAAGAGCGATTGACAGGTCTTTCGTCTCAACTTCTTTAAGCAGTCTCTGGATGGAACGATCGTCGAGCAGTACAATATCGTCGAAGACAAACATCATATTCTTGATTTCTGCGGCGAGGTCGGCGTTTTCAGCCTCGATAGACTGCAAAATATTTTTCTCCGCCGAACTTTCAATCAGGTTCAGGATTTCAGCCATTGTCTTGGCTCCGCCCGATACCGAAAGATCGCCGGCTGTCGAGGAATCAAAATGGCCCTCGAGAGACGCCTCGATCTCCTTAAGTACTTCCGGCGAAATCTTCTCCATCGTCGAAATACGAAGGGCCACTTCCGATTGGAGTTCCGACGGCAGGTCGCTGAGAACCGCCGCCGCCTGATGCGCCGTCAACTGTGTCATTATAAGTGCAATCGTCTGGGGATGTTCGTTCTGGATGAAACCGACTAATTGCTTGGCGTCGATGTTTTTCAACAGGTTGAAACCGGTCTTATGCAGCGCCGATTCGAGTCGGGAAAGAATGCGATTGGCCTTGTCGGTGCCGACCGCTTTTTCGAGTACGCTCTTGGCGAAATCGACACCACCCTGGGATATGTACTGACGGGCCATGAATATCTCATAGCACTCTTCGATTATCCGCTTTTCGACGTCGCGGGGCACCTCGCCCAGATTGGCCATTTCCACCGTAAGGATTTCCATGTCGGGTTCCGACATGCTTTTCAATACCTGGGCGGAGACGTCGGCCCCGAAAGCAATCAGGGCTATGGCAGCTTTTTTGCTCGGTGTCATATTGTCAAATTTATCTTTTTCCATTTTACTGCGTCTCCACCATCATGGTTTTAATAACCTTGGCGAATTCCTCCGGACTCTCGTTGGCCGTCTTCTGCATCCGGTCGAGGAGTTTCGGTTTCCGTTTTTCGGGGATGATCTCCTCGATCTCCTCGCTTTCTATCCGGTGCTCGGCGTAGGCCGGATTGACCTCGGCCGACGGTTTTATTGTGCCGGGAGGCGGGAGTATTCTTCCAAGGGATGCAAAAAGCTTTTTGGCCTTCTTGCGGAAATACAGCAGGCCAAGAATTGCTATCAGTACCAGCCCGACCTTTTTCACCATATCGTAAATAAATTCTCTCTCTATTACGTTATCGACAAATCCGCCTTCGGAGTCTAAAGCGGTATGATCGAACGACATATTGACCACTTCGATCTGATCGTTGCGCTCGGTGTCAAAACCGATCGCGTTTCTGACGATTGCGGTCAGCCGGTCGACTTCATCCTGAGAGCGCGGTTCATACACGGCACCGCCTTCTTCACCCTGCGTTTCGGTATAATCCAGCAGGACGGCGACCGAAATGCGCTGAACATTGCCGACGGCGTTGACAATATGCTCGACCGTCTTGTTGATTTCATAATTCGTGGTCGTGGTTTCGACGCGGTTGTCATCGGTACTTTGCGTTTCTTCCTTGTCCTTATCCGATGACGTTGCCGTCTGCTCGGTTTTTTCTTCACTCCGTACGACCTGAGTGTTCGGATCGTAAAGCTCGTTGGTCTTTTCCAACTGCTGGAAATTCAGATCGGCCGTGACACGTACTATCGATTTGCCCGGCCCGACGACGCCGTCGAGCATGGTCTGCGCTTTGTGTTCGAGATAGCTTTCGACCCCTTTGCGCACTTCCAGCTGGGTAGCGGTCAGCCCGGCCAGAGGATCGGCGGGCGTGCCCGATGACAGCATGTTGCCGCGCTGGTCTATGATCGTAATATTGTCCGGCTTGAGCCCCTCGACCGATGACGCGACCAGATGCGTAATGCCCGAAATCTGCGACGCCGAGAGTATTCCGGGTCGACGCAGCTTAAGGACTACCGATGCCGTCGCTTCTTTCTTGTCTTCCTTGAACAGCCGTTCTTTGGGCATAACGATGTGCACGCGGGCGGCGTCGACGTCAGACAATTGCACAATGGTTCGCATCAGTTCGCCTTCCAGCGCCCGGCGGAAATTAAGATTCTGCAGGAATTCGGTCATACCCAGGTTGGACTGGTCGAAGATCGAATATCCAACGTTGCCCGAGCGCGGCATGCCTTCCGAGGCCATCGAGATTCTCAGGTCATACACTTTATCCGACGGGACCGATATAGAGGCACCGCCGCTGGATAATTTGTACGGGATATTGTTGTCCGTGAGATAACCGGTAATTTCACCGGCGTCGGCCGGATCAAGGTTGGAATACAGAACCGAGTAGTTTATCGTGCCGACCCAGTTGCTGATGGCGAAAATACCGACGATGATACCGGCTGTTACGCCAATAAGCATGATCGCCTGGCTCGGCGTCATGGCCTTTACAAACGATCCGATATTCGCAAAAAGATTTTTAAAATATTCCATTCCTATTCTCTCATGTTAAATCCACCCATCCAATGGCGGAAGTCTTATCGCAATATATTTACATAGGCATTTTTACCAGGGTCTGATAGGTATCGACCAGCTTGTTTCTAATTTCCATTAGCAGGTCCATAGCCACTCCGGCCTTTTCGAGCGCAATCATGACATCGTGCAAATCGGCAGCTTCTCCGGTCGCGGCCAGCTCCTGCGCCTTACCGGCGTCGAACTGAAGATCGTTGACCGAATTGAGCATATTACTCAGGACGTCGGTAAAGCTGGCTTCCTTGTCGCTTTTGGTCTCGGGCGGATTGAACTGCACCCGATTCTGAAGTCCCGGTAATACCCGGCCGACATTGCCGATGGTTCCGCTCATAAGGTTACGTCCACCAACGTTCCCAGTTGAGGTTTTTCGGTACTGCCGTTGCGCTCATAGGTGGCCGTTTGGGCCGCCGCCGAACGAAATTTTTCGAAAACCATCTCCAGCGCTTCTTTTTCTTTGGCCGAGAGGATTTCATCGAAGGCGCCGCGGTTGATTTTTACACCGAGGGCCGATCCGGTCTTGGAAGGCTGACCGGCGATTTCCACCGGAGTCCTGGCGGTCTGCTGCGACTGGGCCGCCTGATCGGCGTCCTGTCGGCGCGTAACCTGATTGTCAACGTCGAGTTGACGATAAGCGTTGATTCCTACTGAATTGATGTTCATATCTATCACCTTTGTTTATTATATGTCCATTGCATTCTTGGCCATTTCTTTGGCGGCCAGTATTGCGGTCGTGTTGGCTTCGTACGCCCGCGATGATGTCATCATGTCGACCATTTCATTTATCAGTTCGATATCCGGCATTTTCACGAATCCGTCGGCGTCGGCGTCCGGATGATCGGGATCATAAATCAATTTGTAATCGTCAACCGGTGCCTGGACTTCCTCGGAGTCGACTTTCGATATTTCCACGTTGTCTTTCATACCGCGGACGGAACCGGTCATGTGAGCCGGGTTGGTCCGGGCCAGTTTGGTGCTGGCGCGGCTTAAAAGAGTCTTGAACGGCACGTTCTCTTTGGCTTCTTCGACCATGACTCGTTTGCGACGGTATGGTCCGCCGTCTTCGGTCTTGGTGGTCTCGACGTTGGCGATGTTCTGGGCGATGGCGTCCATTTTGCGCCGCTGTATCGTCAGACCCGAAGCCGACACATCAATTGAGTTTATCAAACCGGACATGACTTAATTATCCTCCACCCTTGATTGCTTTCTTGAGCCCTTGGAATTTCAGGGCCATCAGTCGCGCTCCCAGAGTGTATGTCAGTTGATTCTGAGCCAGATCAGCCATTTCTTTATCGATATTGACATTGTTTATGCCGTTTGATTCGCCGGAATTATCGGTCAATATTTTGGGACCGTCGTCGGATTGACCCGGCCGTATATGATTCGGATTGGTGACCGTCATCTTCAGGCCGCCTTTCTTGCCGATCGCCTTTTTCAATTCACCCTGAAAGTCAATATCCTTGCTCTTGTATCCGGGGGTCGAAACGTTGGCGATGTTGCCCGAAATCAGCTTGTGCTTGACCGAAGCCAGATCGAGATATTTCTCCAGCATCGGTATGCCGCTTTTGGCAATTACTGTATTTTGTATAATATCCGACATATCTTTTCCCGCGCCAGCGTATTGCAGGCCTCGTGCCAAACTGCCTGACAATCGTAAGTGCTTATGATTCCGCAAATTACAAATTGGCGCGAAAACGCGACAGAGAATGCGCGGGAATTATATTCCTCAGAGATATTGAAAGAATTTCCGGTTGGGGATTAATATAAATCAGACCCGGGTTCTTGACTCGAAAGCTCCATTGTCAGGACGACAATATCGACCCGGCGGTTCTTGGCGCGGTTCTCGGCGGTATTGTTGGGAACCATCGGCCGAAACTCACCATAGCCCAGTGCCGAAAGCCGAGACGGGCTTATTTCATAATTATTGACGAAGTACCTGACGACCTCAGTTGCACGAGCCGATGAGAGTTCCCAATTCGACGGAAACCGTTTGGTATTGATCGGTTTGTTGTCGGTATGGCCCTCGACCCGTACGTGATTTTCCATGTTGCGCAGTTGCGAACCGACCAGGTCAAGTGTCTCCTGCGCGCGGCTTTCGAGATCGGCCGAACCTTCTTTAAACAGCGCCTGTTCCATGATATGTATTACCAGTCCGCGTTCTGACAGTTCGACATTTATTTCGTTCTGCTTGCCGACTTTCTCGAATGCCGTCTGTACGTTGTGTCCGAGCGATTGCAAATGCCCGATATCGAGAACGCCGTTGCCGGGAAAACTACCTTTGTCATTGCCACTTTTGATCGCGACTTTTCCGCCGTGCAGGATGCCGGACAATGCCTCGCTCATCTGCCCGAATTTTTTCGCATCGACCCGCGACATGGAATACATGACGATAAAAAAAGCCAGAAGCAAAGTGATCAGGTCGGCGTACGTCAACAGCCACCGGTCAAGATTTTCTTTTTGATCACCCTTTTTGCGCCGGGCCATCATTATTATTCTTCTCCCTGGCGCATATGCGGGGCGAGGAATGAAAGAAGTTTGGTGCGGACAACGCGCGGGTTGTCACCCGATTGTATGGCGATAACACCTTCCGTTATGAGATCGAGATTGGCGAGTTCATCTTCATGGCGCATTTTGAGCTTATCGCTGAGCGGTAAGTAACACAAATTGGCCAGCGCCACACCCCAGAGGGTGGCGATAAAAGCCCCGGCAATTGCCTGGGCCATACGGTCGGCGTTGGCGGTATTGCTTAGCGTGTGAATCAGCCCGAGCACTGTCCCGATAATGCCCATAGTCGGGGAAAAGCCGCCCATTTTCTGGAAGAACAAAATGCCTTTTTTATGGCGGTCCTCAACATAAGCGATTTCGGTTTCGAGGATACTTTTCAAATCGGTCGCTTCGCTGCCGTCGATTACCAGCCGCACCGCCTTGCGGAAAAACGGATCGCCGATATCGTTCAGCTCTTTTTCAAGACCGAGAATACCTTCTTTGCGGGCTTTTTCGGAAAGTTTGACTATCCGCTCGACGGTAGCCATAAGATCGGCTTTACGGTGACTGAATGCCAGGCGAATAAAAGTTGGCACCTGGCGGACGGTATAAACCGAGGTCGTTACTACGGTCGCACCGATGGTTCCGCCGATGACTATCATCATCGCCGGACCCTGCACTATTGAATTAAGATTACCGCCTTCCATAACGAAGGAGACAATCACCGCGCCTATGCCGAGAATTAAACCACCAAAAGTAGCTATATCCATAATTTTCCGTCAGCGGGCGTAATTTTCCCGCAAAAATGTAAAAGTATGCAATTACAGAAAATATCGGCATAACTGCGGAAATTTTGAACGATTCCGGGGGTTTAATCCATATTAGATATATACGGACTCAATCTTGCTCGACCGGCTCTTCTATTTCGTACTCGGCCAGCTTGTTACGAATAGTCCGGGGAGTGACATTCAGAATCTCGGCGGCTTTAGTTTTATTGCCGTTGAACTTTTCCAAAGTCTTGAGAATCAAATATTTCTCGCCATCTTGCAGGGTTATTCCGATTTCCAGCCCCGGCGTCTGCTCAGATAATTTCCCGAGAGCCAGGTCCTTGGGGAAACAATCCCGGGTCAGAACGCTTTCCGGTGCCGTTACAACCGCCCGCTCGACATAATTTTCAAGTTCGCGGACATTCCCCGGCCAGTGATATTTCAACAGGAGTTTCAAGACGTCATCATCCACCCCGGAAATGCTTTTATTATTCTCATTGTTGTACTTGGCAATAAAATGCTGAACCAGAAGCGGGATATCCTCCAGTCGCTCGCGAAGCGGCGCTATATGAATCGGTATGACGTTCAGTCTGAAATAGAGGTCCTCGCGGAACTCACCCAGCGCAATCGCTTTTTTCAGATCGCGGTTCGAGGTAGCAATAATGCGCACGTCCACTGCAACCGGTTTGCCCGACCCGAGACGTTCGAATTCACGTTCCTGCAGAACTCTCAACAGTTTGGCTTGAAGACCCATCGGCATTTCCGTGATTTCATCGAGCAGCAGCGTCCCGGTATGCGCCAGTTCGAATCGACCTTTATGCTGACGAATGGCCCCTGTGAAAGCGCCCTTTTCATAGCCGAACAGTTCGGCTTCGACCAGATTCTCCGGAAGCGCCGCACAGTTAAGCTTGATAAACGGATTATCGCGGCGCGGCGAGGCATAATGTATCGCCCTGGCGACCAACTCCTTACCGGTCCCCGATTCACCGGTGATAAGAACCGTGGAACGGGCATCGGCGGTTGTCTCTATCAGGTCGAAGACCTGCTTTATGCGCGGCGATTTGCCGACAATATTCTGATACTTTTCGGCCAGATCGGACTTGAGCATTTTATTTTCGCGGCGCAATTCGATAACTTCGGCAGCCCGGCCGACCACGATTTCGATATTGTCGGGAGAAACCGGCTTGAGCAAATAATCATACGCTCCCATTTTCATGGCCTTGACGGCATTCTCCACGGTACCGTACGCCGTGATCATAATGGCCATAAGTTCCGGCTGCATCGTTTTCGCCCGGCCAAGAAGAGTGATACCATCCATGCCCTTCATTTTTATATCGGAAACCATGAGATCGTATTTCGATTCATCCAAACAGACCAAAGCATCTTCGGCGGACAAAACCGATTCAACGTTGTGCCCCAAACGGGTCAGCGTCTCGGTTAAAAAGTCGTTGACCAGACGGTCGTCGTCGACTACCAGTATGTCCAGTTTCATTTCTAAATCTCCCCGTTTAGATAACTTTCATGGGCAATACAATTGAGAACTCGGTGCCGTCGGGCCCGTGTTCGGCCAGACACAAATCCCCACCGTGCGCTTTGATGATTTTCCACGCGATCGCCAGCCCCAGTCCGGTCCCGTTTTCTTTGGTCGAATAGAACG
This sequence comes from uncultured Ignavibacteriaceae bacterium, assembly GCA_964569945.1. Classification (GTDB taxonomy): domain Bacteria; phylum Zixibacteria; class MSB-5A5; order GN15; family PGXB01; genus CALAMC01. The sequence goes on along the minus strand of CAZMWI010000035.1, from coordinate 11,924 downwards.
GTGTAAAAATCCGGTCGATCTGGTGTTTCGGTATACCGGGTCCGTTGTCGCGAATTTTTATTTCAGTCAGGCGGTCCAATCCCGAAAGTTCCAGTCTCTTACCATACTCTGACTGCGATTTATCCAGCGGCAGGGTTCGGCAGGAAATAGTCACCTTCGGCTTTTCTCCGCCCGCTTCCAGACCATTCTTTATCAGGTTAAACAGTGCCTGACGGAACAGGTGTGGGTCGACTTCTATCACGGCTTCGTCATCCACTTTCAAATCGCGTTTCACATCGGTCAGGCTTTTCCCCGGCCCCAGATGGTCCGAAAACTCTTCCAATGTCGAATTCAAATATTCGCTTAATGTTACCGGAATCTTATTTATATCATCATTATGCGCGAAATCCAGCAGATTTTGAATGGTCTGATTGATATTGCTGACCCCCGTGACAATTTTCTCGGCCATCGCTTTTTTGGACGGATCGTTTTCGAGGTCGCGGACCAGAAGCGAGGCAAATCCGTTTATAGCCAGAAGCGGATTGCGGACCTCGTGCGCAATGGCCGCCGCCAGCTCTCCCAGCGACGCCAGCACTTTCATCCGCGATAATTTTTCCTCAAGCTGTTTGACTTTGGATATATCCGAAAAAAGCTCCACCGCCCCGATGACTTTACCCTGCTTGTCTTTCAATATCGACGTGGAAACCTGTATCGTGACGACAGTGCCATAATACGTTTCTATTTTCTTCTCTTTGGAATCGATGCACAAGCCGCTGCCGACCGTGCCGACCGCCGAATATTCGGCATTCTCGACCGGCACGATTATATCGGCGTAATGATTACCACGCACCGAAGATATCTCGCCGGGCAGCCCGAGAATTTTCATCGCCGCCGGATTGATATGAGTCACCAACCCTTTGTCGTCGACCGCTATCACGCCCGATGAAAGCGAGACAAGAATCGAATTTAGAAATTCAGTGACATTGCGATTTTCCGAGACAAGCTCCTGCAGCGATTCATTGACTGCACGCAACTCTTCGCTTTGTTGAGTGTAGGTATCTTTCAACGCCAGGTACTGGCGCTGCATACGATTTATGACATTACTGAAAGAACTGTAACGTTCTGTAAATGCTGCGATGCTTTCGGACAAATCAATGTCCAGGACTTTCTCTTCATCCATGAACTCGTCTCCCTTATCCGATAGGAAAAATATTCCCATTTGGGAATTGATGCAATAAAAAACTAATAAATAAAATCGACGGAGATAGATAATTTGAAAATCAGAAAATCCCCGATTTGTTTGTCAAAATCGGGGTTACGGGTTTTTATGATGATAGTCTTCAGTCTCTTCCTCGTGCGCCTTCTTTATATTTCTTCTGTTTTCGATAATCGAATCCACGGTTTTGAAAAGCTTATTGATATTGAACGGCTTTACAATATAATCTTCGACTTTTAGCCGTACCGCCGATATGGCCGATTCCAGGCTGGGGAAGCCGGTTACGATCAATATGGGCAAGTCGGGGAAAAAGGCCTTTATTTTGCCGATCAATGAGAGTCCGTCGGATTCGGGGAGTTTTAAATCGACGACAACTATCTCGAACCGGCGGTTTTTCAACTGCTCGATCGCTTTATCGGCCGACTCGCAGACGGTTACCTGCCAGTCGCGTTCGCTGAAAAAATCGTACAGAAGGTCGCGGATCAGAAGCTCATCGTCGACGACCAGAATGCTCTTCGGTGTCTTATCCAATGTCATCTCCCCCTATCGCCCTTATGAATTTCCGCCAACGCTTATTTCGTACGAGTTCAAAGCTTCCTGTTCGGTCTGGAATATTTCAAAAATGTGAGAAAGCTGCGTAATCTCGAAAATTTCACGAACATATTCGACAAGGTCGGACATGGTCAGGCGACCGCGATGCAGGCGGATTTCCTTCATGATCGAAACCAAAGCACCAAGGCCGGAGCTGTTGACAAAATCGACGCCAGCCAGGTTTATATGAATCTGCGATTTCCCGTCTTTAAGCAATTCTTTAATTGTTTCTTTTAATTTATTGCCGTTGTTCATGTCGAGTCGACCGTTCAGTTCGGCAACGGTGACGTTCCCGGCGTCTCTTAAATTGAAATCCATCTTCTCCTCCGCTTTTATTTCTACCCTACCGTAATTTTCGTATCTAAATTAAATTTCAAGGAGACCCTAAGTCCCCCCGTTTTTTCATCTTTGCTGAAACTTGCACTCTCGCAGCAGCTTTTAATCAGGTTCATGCCTCGTCCACCCTCGGCCATAGGTTCGGGCGCCGGGCGTCCCTCCAGAAAGGAAAGGTCGCATGCACCTTCATCTATTATATCGGCAAGAAATTCTCTATCCTTAATGGCGAGAATAACTTCTATGGTTTTCGAACTTTCCCGCTTATTACCGTGAATCAGGGCGTTGGTAAACGCCTCGGATATGGCCAGCAAAATATTATTCAGCAGCTTCTCGTTGACAGTTATATCCTGAAGAAACGCTTTGACATCGGCAAACATCAGGTCTTCCGATTCCGGATTGGAATAGTATGTATGCCTGACCTTTTTCATGGCCGGTTGCTCTTAATAATAATTTTCATGATTGTCAAATCATCTATATTTCTCGCGTCGCCGTCACGGCTGAACCGGTCGATATAGCTGCGCGTCTGTTCGCAGAAGGCCTGTGCACTCAGGTCGCGGGTACTCTTGAAAACCTGTTGCGCTCTCTCAAACCCGAATAAATTGTCATCCACATCGGTGGCTTCGGTCAGGCCATCGGTGAAAGCGAAAAAGTGGTCGCCGTCTTCAATCGCTTCTTCGTTCTGAATATAAACTATATCTTCGAACTGTCCAACAAACGGTCCCCCGGCTTTTAATCCGATTACTTCACTTTCGCGGTCTTTCCAGTACATCGGCGGCGGATGACCGGCGTTGCAATAAGTCAGATAGCGATTCTTAAGATCGAAATGGGCTATGAACAGAGTCACGAACATAGATTCGGACTTTATGATTCCCTCGCAGAGAATTTGATTAAGATGCGACATCAAATCGGAGGGCTTTATTTCGTCAAACTGCGCCAACTGCGATCTGATGATAGCCATCGACGCCGACATTACCAGCGCCGCCGGGACACCTTTATTGGAGACGTCGCCGACCACAACCATGAATTCGTCGTCGCTGATCTCGATTATATCATAAAAATCACCGCCGACATGCCTCGCCGGAATATACAGCGTCCCGACCTCAACCCCGCCGATGTTGACATCTTTGCCGGGTAAAATGGCCTTTTGCACTTCGGTGGCGGTGGATAGTTCCTGGTCCATTTTCTGTTTGACCAGCGATTCCTTGAGAAGCATGGAATTGTCTATTGCCACCGCAGCGAACTGCGCCAAAAGCTTAAGGTTTTCCTTGTCGGCATCGGTAAAGCCGTTTCCGGTGGTTTTGTTTATGACAAGAATGGTGCCGTGGCATTGGGCCCGCGATGCGATCGGCATGGCCAGAAGGCTTTCAATCCTCGGCCCATGCTCGACCGGAAAACTATAGGCATTATCGACGACCGGCGTCTGCTTGTTGAAGGCGAAAGTCGCGACGTCTTCACCGTCTTTATACCTTATGCTTTTCACCAGGGCGTCGTCGACCCCCCACGTGATGCGCGAAACAAGCTCATCGTCTTCTTCGATAAGAATCGCTCCCACTTCGCCGCCGGCCATACGCACCGCCATTTCCATCGCAACGGATAATATGCTTTCGATGTCCAGAAGCGAAGTCACCAGCGTCGCCATAGTTGTCAGGTCGCTGAGCTTGAGCGAGGTTTCTTCGAGGCGCGATTCCAGATCGAAAACACGCGTGTCGATTATGCTTTTTGCGGCCATATACGGTTTTTCGGCACAAAAGCGCTTAAATTAAGGGCTCAGATGAAATTGCACGGTCAAAAAGACGGCTTTATCTTTTCTTGAATTTGATCCGGAACGGCACTCCGGAAAAATCATAACTTTCACGGAGTTGATTATTGATATATCGCAAATAGCTCTTCTGAAGCAGTTGAGGATGATTGCAGAAAAACGTGAAAGTCGGCGGCGCGACGTCGGCCTGGGTCGCATAATAAATATTGATGTACTTACCCTTGACGGCCGCCGGAGGTTGACGAGCCACAAGGTTCTCTATGAAAACGTTGAGTTCCGAAGTCGGTATACGCCGGTTCCAGTTTTCGTACACCTTATCGACCAGCGAGATCGTCTTGGCGACACGTTTGCCGCTCAGCGCCGAAATATATATTTGTGGGATATAACCGTGCAGGCCCAAAAATTTTTTAACCTGTTCGGCGAAGATATCGGCGGTGCGGTCGTCTTTTTCGACCAGGTCCCATTTGTTGACCGCCAGCACCAGTGCCCGGCGCGCCTCGACGGCGTCCTCGATAACCTTCAAATCCTGCACCATCATGCCCTCGGAGGCATCGACCAGCACCACCGCCACGTGGCAATTTTCGATCGCCCGCAAAGTGCGAAGGGTCATGAAAAATTCGAGATCCTCTTTGACTCTGGCCTTGCGGCGCAGTCCGGCCGTATCAATCAGGACATACTTCCTGCCCTCGAATTCAAACGGCGTATCGACCGCATCGCGGGTCGTCCCCGGCGTCGGCGAGACAATCACACGTTCCTCACCTATAAGGACATTGATAAACGACGACTTCCCAACATTGGGCCGTCCGATAACCGCGATGCGGACGGCATCTTCCTGAGCTGTATCGGTCTCTTCCTCAGGCAGAAGCTCGACCAGTTTATCGAGCGCATCGCCGATACCGAACCCGGTGTTGGCCGAAACTGGAACCGGCTCATCGAGACCAAGCTTATAAAACTCATACTGATTGGCCGCAAGAGAATCGTTGTCGGCCTTGTTGACCAGCAGCAGAACCTTGCGTTTCGACTTTTGCAGCTGCCGGGCTATTAGTTCATCGGCGCGGTCTACCCCGGTCTGGCAATCGACCACGAATAACGTTAGATCGGCCTGAATCACAGCCTCTTCGGCTTGTTCGAGCACCAGCCGATCCACACCTTTGGTCGTTTCGGGAATCATGCCTCCGGTATCGACCAGATAAAATTCCCGCCCATTCCAGTCGCACAAAGCGTAATTGCGGTCTCGTGTCACGCCCGGCTTATCGTCGACAATCGCGATGCGCTTTCGCAGCAGACGGTTGAACAGCGACGATTTCCCCACGTTGGGGCGTCCGATAATAGCGACTAACGGCAGACTCATGACAACGCCTCTTTTAACGAATCCGCGATAAAATAGCTGCCTACTTTTATTTCGGCTCTTGATTTGTTCTTTAAATAATCCAGCATCATATCGTCCAGAAACAGACTATCATCATTGATGCAGTTCGGCGGCAGGAGTATGGTATCATAATTGGCATCAATCTTTTTAATTGTGTGCATTATATCCCCGCCCGTCAACAGGCCACTGACTGTGACCGTCTTCCCCCAGAATTTATTTTCTACCGGTATCAGATCGACCTTAAATCCCTTTTCAGAAACCAATGGGCCTACAATTTCTTTTTGCAGGGTCGAAGCCGCTGATGCACCGGTTATCATCGCGACCTTCCTTTTCGATTTTAATTGATATAGCGAATTCCTGCGACGGTTAAACCGGGTGATTGTCCAGCGAAGCATCCCGATACCGTTCTCGAACTGCTCCATTTCTTCATATTCGGAAAGTCGCGGTACATCGTACCCTGCCAAAACATAAAACTCATCGGCGGCAAAAATCAAACGTGTACCATATTTTTTTAAGAATTCCTTTTGAAATAAACTGATAACATCTGTCATCTCTGTCGCGCCGTTTTTATCGTACGTCTTTAGCGATGTCAGCTTTTGTCGGTACTTAGTAAGCCCGACCGGCACGATACCGATAGTCAGCACCCCCGGATATAGCTCCGCCAGATCTTCTACTGTGCGGTCCAGCGCCGGACCATCGTTGACTCCCGGACACACCACCACCTGCGTATGAAATGCAATCCCGGCTTTAATAAACTTCTTCAGCAGCGGTACAATCGGCTCCAGCCTTTCATTGCGCAACACGCACCGACGCAGCTTGTCATCTGTCGCGTGCACCGACACATAGAGAGGCGTCAATCTCTGCTCTATTATGCGATCAATATCGAACTTTGTAAGGTTGGACAGCGTCACAAAATTGCCGTGCTTGAACGAAAGACGGAAATCATCGTCCTTGACATACAGCGAACGGCGCATCCCTTTAGGCTGCTGATGCACAAAACAGAAAATACAGTTGGCCTTGCAGCGAAGGATTTTGTCGTCTTCGAAGATCAATCCAAGATCAGTGGGGCGATCAAGTCCGAAGTCAAACTTCTTTGCGGCTCCATCGGTGCTTTCGAATACCAGCGACAGGTTGTCGTCGGCCGACTTGAACTGATAGTCGAGCGTATCGGTCACTTCGCGTCCGTTGACCGAAACCAGCCGCCACCCTTTACGGACATATCCGAAAAGCGGCGAATCGGGATGTACTGACTGCACTTTCATGGCATAAAATTAAGCGGGCGAAGGGAGTCGAACCCTCGACGTCAAGCTTGGGAAGCTTGCATTCTACCGCTGAATTACGCCCGCTTTGTTATTTGTAAAATGTATATTTCAATCCGCGTATTGTCAAGACCCTCACCCGGATTGACTACAAAAGCCCCCCGGCGATGCACCCGACCGACATCAGCACCCCCACCAGCAGATGGGTCTGGATGGTCCCGGCCATCGCCGGAATAAGCTCCTTAATTTTATCGTATTCCCGCGCGAACGTCCGCACCGTCTTGAGCGCAATCGGAAGCGACAACAGCGCCACCAGCGAATACGGACTCAGGATGCCGAAAACCACCGACAGCACGACACCGCCGTAGCTTCCGAATATCAGGAAATAATAGCCGGCGGTGGACATCTTTTTGCCCTGCTTGACCACGAGGTTGTTCTTGCCAACCGCTTTGTCGGCATCGAAATCGGGATACTGGTTGATATACAAAATGGCCGTGATTAAAAATCCAATCGGGAACGACGTCCAGAACGCCGCCCAGCTGAAATGCCCGGTCTGGACAAAATAGGCCCCCATCACCGGCAGAATTCCGAAATTGATATGGATCATGATTTCGCCGATGCCGTGGTATGAAAACGCGAACCGACCGGCGGTATAGAAAAACCCCCCGATAAATCCCGCCGCGGCAAGGACCAGAACCCAATAGCCGGGAGTGACCAGCGTCAGATATACCCCGCAGGCCAGCGCCAGAAACCAGTGAATGAACGCCCCGGCCAGGACCCCTTTGGGACTCATTATCTTTTTCTGGATCACCCGGCTGCCGCCGGAAAACGGCGTATAGTTTTCGTTAATTTCGTCATCGGTGGACTTATGATCAAAATAGTCGTTGGTCATATTCGCCGCCGCATGGGCAAAAACCGCCCCGAACAGCGTCACGAAAAATGTTGCCCAGTTGAAATGCCCGGTCTCATAAAAGGCCAGGGTCGCCCCGAACAGAACCGGGATAATTATTCCCGTGAAAAACGGTGCCCTTACCGCCATAGCCCACTTCTGAATCGGATTCATCGTCCTTCTCCTATACTCTCACACTCTTTTGACAAATTAATTAGAAGATACGATCCAAAAGTATCTAATTTATCCTATTTTTCAAATTCTTTATCTTTTTTGCCGGTGTATCTGACCAGCAGGACCGTCAGCTCGAACAAAATCATCAACGGAACCGCCAGCATCACCTGCGTGAAAACGTCGGGTGGGGTCAATATCGCCGCGACAATTAAAATCGCCACGATAAAATACGGACGCCCTTTCGAAAGCGTTCGTGAAGATATAATCCCGATCTTTCCGAGGAAATATCCGACTACCGGCATTTCGAACGCCGCTCCGAACGCAAGAATCAGCATCCCGGCAAATGAGATATAGCTCGAGACAGTGATAATCGGCATCATGACCCCCTCGCCGTAGCCGATCAGAAACTTGATCGCGAACGGCAGGATTATATAAAAGCAGAACGCCCCGCCAATAAGAAACAATATGGTCGAGACCACCACCAGCGGCAGAATTATTTTTTTTTCGGTGTCATAAAGTCCGGGGCCGATAAACTTCCAGAGCTGATAGAAAACTACCGGCGCGGCGGCGATTATTCCGGTATAGAAAGACAATTTCAAATAAGCGTAAAACGACCCGGTCACTTCGGTAAAATAGAGTTTATTATCGCCCAGTGGGACAGTGATAAACTTATAAATGTCTCCTGCAAAAATGAACGATATTAAAGCCGTGGCCGCAATTGCCACGATCGACTTGATAAGCCGCCAGCGAAGTTCCTCTATATGGTCTAAAAACGGCATATCGGATTTAGTTTCGGTTTCAGGCTCATCATCGGATTCCGTCCCCGATTCCGATCCGGATTCCGATTCCGACTCAGGCTCCGCTTCCTTATCCGGTTTACCACCTGAATCATAAACAGACTTATATTCAGGATCTTTCTCTGGCTCAGGCTCTTTATTTTTATCTTCGTCTGCCACGTCTTAACTCTTGTAGGTCAGAAGCTATGCGCTCCTGACATTATTCTTTTAAACAATGGCCCTAAAAATAGATATAATTCGTTGTTAAGGCAAGAGTTAAGTAAAGATGAATTGAAGCGGCGTCAGGAGGGCATTTCCTGACCCCGCTCATTTATTATTTGGGACCCCAGGCAGCGATACGATTCATTTCTATTCCGTCGGCGTTGATAAACTCGCCGCCAGCTATGAGCTGGTTACCATGATTACCAAGCTTGGTGACTTCATTGTCCATTCCGGCTCCAAGCCCCGACCAACTGCTTCCATCCCAAACACCGATATGGTTAAGAGTTATTGCACCGGCGCTGACAAAATCTCCCCCGACTATTAATCTGTCGTCATAAACAGCAAGGCAATAGACATAAGAATTTGTACCGGAGCCGAGAGTTGTCCAGGCTGATCCATCCCAGGCCGCAATATAACTCGCATTTATTCCGCCGGCGGCAGTGAAGCCTCCCACGACAATCAAATCACCGCCAAATATGGCAAAGTCATTGATCAGAGAACTTGTTCCCGACCCCAGCGCTGCCCAGACGGACCCATTCCAGGATGCGATATTATTAGCACCTGCCCCACCGGCCATAGTGAATAATCCTCCGGCGATTAATTTATTATCATAAACGTCAAGGGCAAAAATACTGTGTGCTCCTCCGGTGATTCCGGATCCGAGGGCTGACCAGTTTGACCCATTCCACGCCGCAATGTTATTGGCTGCCGTACCGCCGGCGGAAGTAAAAACACCCCCGGCAATCAGATTGCCATTATATATGGCCAGATCATAGACGGTGCCGCTTGTGCCTGATCCCAGGGTGGTCCAGGCCGATCCATCCCATGCCGCTATATTATTCGCACTCGTTCCGCAGATAGTGGTGAATAATCCGGCAACGATAAGTTTGTTATCATAGACAACAGCGGCGAGAATATTGGATAATGTTCCGCCGTCGTCTGCCCCGAGAGGTGACCAGCCGGATCCATTCCATTTCGCCATATTACTCACGTTTTGGCCGCCGGCGTTAGTGAATGGTCCACCGATATATAATTCACTATTATAGCTGGCGATGGCATAAACAGCACTGTTTATCCCGGTGCCAAGCACCGACCAGCCATATTGCACTTGCCCGGTCGGTTTATCTTTATCCGAACAACCCATGGCAAGCAGGGTCGCCATTGTCAAAAGGAAGACAATTTTGAGGAGATTGAAGCTATTTTTATTCATATTTCCACCTGACTTTTATTTTGTAATCTCATCCGACCGGAGACTATTGCGCGGTCCAGCTTGCAATGCCGCGCGCACTTACTCCGCCCGCAGTCGTGAATTCGCCACCAGCAATCAATTTGTTGTCAAAAGTGGTAAGACAATGGACCGTGCCGTCCATTCCCGACCCGAGCGATTTCCAGACAGAACCATCCCACGCGGCGATATACTTGACCGTTGTCCCGCCGGAAGATGTGAATTCTCCCCCGGCATATAACCGTCCGTTGAGAACAGCCAGAGCCAGGACAGCGCCATTAAGACCGTTTCCAAGCGCCGTCCATGTCGAACCATCCCACGAGGCAATGTTACTGACACTCACACCGCCCGCTGAAGAAAAATATCCCCCGGCGATTAATTTATCGTTGAGAACGGTCAGTGCATAAACGCTGCCGTTGATGCCGCTGCCGAGCGACGCGGCATCCATTGCCGTAAACGCAGAAATATTATCGCCCGATTCATCGCCAAAATCGGTGAAATCCCCTCCGATGATCAAATTATCATCGTATACGGTAAGGGCGTTGACAGTAATGTCCGTTTCCATATCTGTCCACACGCTGCCTTCAAAATACGCTAACCCGCCTCCGGCGCCATCATCACCGCCTGCAAAAATGTGGTCCAGAAATATGTCAAGAGCACAGACTTCCTGTCCCCTGCCCGACGGAAATGAGCCCCACGAATCGTCCCATAACGCGACATTATCGGCGCTTGTGCCCCCGGCATGGTCAAAACCCCCGCCCACTACCAGATAGGAAACATATGTAACAAGCGCAATAACGGAACCAC
>CAZMWI010000035.1:0-1312 GCA_964569945.1 uncultured Ignavibacteriaceae bacterium | reverse complement strand
CCTGCCAGCGCCGTCCACGAAGTGCCGTCCCAGGCGGCAATGTTGTTGGCCGTTACACCATCGACAGAAGTGAAGTATCCGCCCATAATCAATTTATAGTCATACGTGGTCATCGCGAACACCTGACCTGCGATACCGACACCAACCCCGGAACCGACCGCAGCCCAGCTGCCCGGGAGGTCTGTCGAGGCGGCCGGGTTATCCTTATCAGAACAACCGACGGCAAATATGCCTGCAGTTATCAGAATACAAATAACGGTGAATAAAGAGAATTTCGAGATACACATATCAACCCTCCCGGCGCAGGAGCGCACCGAAAAAAACATAAAATATAGAAATATGTTTACAGTATAATATCAGTCCCTGCCGACGAAAAGGCAATCAAAATCATATATGGAGAAAATTATCGCTGATGGCTTATGGTTATCAATCCGATGCCAAAAGGATTAATAGTCCGACCGAGCGATCACCCCAAACCAGTTTTGATTCGACTATCTTCGTAGGTCACGCCCACTTGAGGCGTGACGTCTTTTTCGGTAGGTCAGGAGCCGTGTCGAAGACTCTGAGCCTTGCGAAGAGCGATCCTGACACCCTTCTCTATAAATCTTTACAATATCGCTCAACCGCCCAGACATGGCTCTCATGCGCCGCATCGGCGACGAATTCTTTGATTGTCACCCAAACCGGCTCATGATCCAATTCCGAACGACTTCCCGAATTATCGATGATCGAACAAACGAAAAAATGCCCGATTTTATTATATGCCTTGTTGTCATCCGACGTATAAACGTACTCCGCCGCAACGCCCACTTCCCGCCCGATTTCGATTCTCCAACCAACCTCTTCTTTCATCTCGCGATGCAGCGCGTCTTGCAGACTTTCTCCCTCATCGACACCACCGCCGGGCAAATAATACTTGCCTCTGAACTTCACCACCAGCAAAAGCCCGTCATCATTAAATATAATCGCATGCGCCCCCGGACGGTCGATGTATGTAAGATCAGGTATTTTAGTTCCGAATTGGTGCATGGGGATTCGGTCTTTGATATCCTAAAACATTTTGGCTTTAACTTACCAAGATTTTAAAATATCATATGATATCATGACCAATAATGGGATCACTATTAAAGTAACCGTATTTCTTAACCTATTTCGCTTTCTTCGCTCATCTTGTTCGTGAGTTGGGCCTATTTGTATTTCCATGTACGGCCAAAACTTGTGAAAATAACTTCTTATAAAATAGGCTGGTGAAAAAGCAATCAAAAAACCTACCGAATATAAGAACAAATAATAAACAAATAAATTCGAATGG
>CAZMWI010000034.1:0-21014 GCA_964569945.1 uncultured Ignavibacteriaceae bacterium | reverse complement strand
AATTCCAAGGAAGTACCCGCCCGGGTTAAATATTTTACCCAGCACCAGCCAGATCAGGGACAGACCTCCGGATACAACAATGCACGCCAGCGCGGCTTTGGGGCTCATCCGTTTGCGCCCGATAAATGTAAAGAACAGCGGCACCAGAAGCGCCGGTGTGACTACTGAGCCGAAATCGTGCCAGATTTCGATAACCGACTGGAAATATAAAGCTACTATTATCGCGATAACCGACGACAACAGCAGGCCGATGCGGGTGTGGAAAGTGATTTTATCGTCGGAGACTTTCCAGATGCGCCAGATGATGTCTCGGCCATAGGTTGACGCGGCCAGAAACGAGTATGAATCGACGGTGGACATGATGGTCGCCATGAGCGCCAGCATGAAAAGCCCGAGCAGACCGGGGGGGAGAACCGCTTCGGCCAGCGCCGGGTAGGAGCCGACCGGGTCGGCCAGATTGGGCAGCAAAGCCCGGGCGTAAAGACCGCACGAGGTGGTCATGAAATCGAAGACGACCCAGAAAATGATCGAGATATAAATCCCTCTTCTGGCGGTTGCTGCGGTTTTGGCGGCATAGCACCGCTGATAAAAGGCCGGTTCGACCAGAGTCGCCAGCGCGATAAAATACCAAGTCGCGATATACCAGCCGGAATTGCCGCCGTTCCAGGTGAGATGAGTCGCGGGCACCGATGCTTTGATAAACTCGAACCCGCCATAGCGGGAGACGAGCACCACCAGCAGAACCGCAAAGCCGAGGAACATTAGGATAAACTGCAGAAGGTCGGTCCGTACGACCGACCTGAATCCGCCGAGATGCACGTAGAAAACCGAAAAGAGCAGCCCCAGCACGCCGCCGAGCCAGAACGGCCAGCCGAAAAGAATATTTCCCAGCACGGCCAGCATTAAAACGTAGGCGCCGGGGATCGTAACTAGAAACAGGATTATACTTCCGGCGACAGCCGGACCGCGTCCGTACGCCTTTTCAAGTTGATCGGGGATTGTGAGCACTTCGGCCGTGCGAGCTTTTTTGGCCAGAAACAGCGCGAAAAGAAAGGCCGCCAGATAGTACGGCACCCCGAACACCAGCCAGTTGGATATGCCGTAACTGAAGCTGTACTCACCCACGCCCAGAATGCCGCCGTACCAAGTGGACACAAGCGTCGCCACAAAGGCGGGGAGGGTCAACGTGCGTCCGCCCAGAATGTACCCCAGCGCCGATGCACGTTTCGATGAGCGGTCGGTAAACCCGACCGCCATCAAACCGACGAGATAAAGTATAATTATACCGTAGTCAATGTACGACATCTATATGCTTCGGTTTATTTGAATTCCCACTTAAGCTGCAAATAATAGCTCCGCTCGGCCCCGACATAATACTCGCCGTACCATGTGCCCGAGTATTCGTATGAGTAGCCAGACTGCTCGTACTTGTAGTTGAAAAGATTGTCCACCCGGCCGCTGAGTATCAAGTTGCCTGCTCCGATCAGTTTTTTCAGGCTGGCTGAAGCCGAAAACGACGATACCGTATACTGGTCAATCGCCAGCGAATCGTTGCCGTTGTTGTCGACGTACTGTTTGCCGACTCCACGGATACGATAGGTCAGGCGCAGCCAGTCTTTTTGATAATCGACTATTAAATTAGCCAGCACGTCGGGGAATCCGGCGGTCGGATTGCCGGAATAGTCGGTGGTATCGTCGACTTTGCCGTCGTAATCGGTGTCACGATAGGCGATGTATTTCTCGATGCGGTTATAGCTGTAAGCGGCGTTGCCGGAAAAAGTCAGGTGCGACAGCGGCCGGACGCTTCCCTCGAATTCGATGCCGACATGCCGCGAGCGGTCGGCGTTGCCAACCCGCTGAGTGCCGGATTCATCGAGCCCCCCCTCGGGGATGATTTCGTTTTTGAATACCATCCAGTACACGTCCAGCCCGGTGCGGAACCGGTCCCCGTGCAAATGCCCGCCCAGTTCGAAATTATAAAGGCGCTCGGGCTTAGCATAGGGATCGCCGAAACGATATACTTGGCCGTTGGGTGTATCTTCGACGCTCAGCAGGTTGAGCTGCGGGGTGGCATAGATGTCTTCGGCGTCGTAGATGGTTACGTCCGACGGCTCCCTCGATGCGATTGCGAAGCTGGCGTAGATATCCGACCGGTCGCTGGTAAGATAAGTCAAACCGCAGCGCGGGGAAAGAAACAGCCAGTCGACATTGTACTTATACCCGACCAGCGCACCCATCGGCGTTTGATCGAAATCGTACTTAAGGTAGCGCAGCTGCAGGTTGCCCATCAGACGGAGCTTTGAGGTCAGCGAATAATATTCGATGCCATAGAACGACGCCGAATATTTCTTGCCAAAATATTCATAGTAACGATGGCGCGCGCCCAGTTGTCGGTTGACGTTTTCGGCCCAGACCACTTGTCCCCAGTGCTCGGAATCGAAATAGTAGAACGATCCGCCGAAGGTTGCCTTGCCCCGTCCGTGGTTCCAGTCCAGACGCGGATTCCAGCCGTACTGGTCTTTTGACACCCATTTCTGACGGACGAGGTCGATTTCTGTCTGGGCGGGATTGACCAGGTCTTCCGGGACAATATTATAGGCGGTCGGGTCCTGATCCTGTTTGTATTGCTCATAGTAGCCATCGCCCCGGATATAGTAGAGAGTATTTTCCAGAATCATCCGGTCGTTCAACTGATAGGTGTTGTGAAGTTCATAGTGCGGCTGATTGAAGTTGTCGATTTCGTTGTCATACGTGGCCGGGTTGTAGCGGCGGTCGACGGCTTCGGTGGCGCGGTCGATGCCGTCGAAGGCGAGGTGCGCCTTCATCGGGCCGCCATAAAGGTTGACCGTCGTGGTCATCCTCGGATCGAGGCGCGATACGGTAAAATAGTATGCCCAGCCGTCGTACCAGGCGTTTTCGCGATAGCCGCCACTGTACAGCTTGGAATAGCGCCCGCCCAAAAGCCAGCGCCCGTCTATCAAACCCGAGGAATATTCCACGGCCTGCTTGCGCATCTCCGACATGAAATGCTCATCGCCAAGATAGCGGCCATAGCCGGACGAAACTGAGATGCTCCGGGCTTCACCCAAACCACCGGAGGCAATATTGATCGATCCGCCGAAGGTAGCGTCACCGTAGAGAGAATTGCCAACCCCGCGTTGAACCTGTATATCGGTCACTTCGGCGGCGAAATCGGGCAGGTCATAAAAGTACGTGAACCGATCTTCAGGATCGTTTAGCGGAATGCCGTTGATATAGACGCCGATGCGTTTGTAATCGAAGCCGCGAATTTTAAAATCGCTGGCCCCGACCATACCGCCGGTGTATGAGATGGCATACATATTGGGGGTCGTTTCGAGTAAAATCGGGAAATCGGCGACGGTATAATCGCGCTTGATGTCCTGCTGGGTGAAATCGGAATAAGCCACCGGTGTGTAACCGGCGCGGGCGCGCATGGCGGTAACACGGATTTTCTGGCCGGGATAGACGGCTTCATCGAGGACGATTTTAATCTCACCGGACAGATCAGCGGGTTTTATTTTGTGCATCAGCGGTTGATAGCTGACATGGCTGAAAGTTAGATAACTTATTCGGGCCGTGTCGGTAACGATTGCAAACCGACCGTTTTGGTCGGTCGTAGTCTTGAAATCCGAGCGATCGCTGGCAATATTGACCGATGCTACCGGCTGGCCATTGCGGTCGGTTACGATGCCTTCAATAGTTGCGGCCTGAAGAATAGCGGGGAGTATGAGCAGGCCAAAAAATAATATTGATCTGGATAATTTCATGATACAGGCTCCTATGCTATAAGATCAAAAAACCGTCCCACCGGAAAGACCGGCATGGACGGATCAACGGCAAAAAGCCTGCACTTCTGCCCGTTTCCCTACGCCGGCATTACCCGGATCAGGTTAGGGGGTATAATCTCAGGCGAAACTTTTGCGCCACCCCCAACGGATTTTATTGTCACCGTCAATATATAGAGTTATTCCTGCCGCATGCAAGGGATTTCTCAAGACTATATCAGGCAATTTTTCTGGGCACGAAATAAAAAGTACCGTATAATAGAACGAAATGCGGATCATATATCCTATCATATTCGCGGCGATGATCGTGGCGATTTTCGGTCTTATCGAAATTTTGCTGATGCGCTCACTCAACCGCCGCTGGTGGAAAAACAAATATATACGCTGGGCAACCATAGGTATCCCGGTGGCCGGCTTTATTTCAATTCTGGCGTGGTTTATCGGATTTTATGATCGCCAGTGGTTCGTGTTCAAGGCCGGGGCCACCGCGACCGCCGCGACGCTGGTGATGCTGGTCGCTCTGATGCTTTCGCTGCCGATATCGGGTATTTTCAACCGCCTTCTCCACCGCCATGAAAAGAAACGGGCCGTAAACGGTTCATCGTCTGTCCCCGATCAGGGGCGGCGGGTGTTCCTTCAAGGTGCGGCGGCGGCACTTCCGGTGACGGCCGTGGCCATGTCGGTCGGCGGGGTGGGGGGTGCCTTCGGCGAGACCAAGGTCGAAGTTAAGGACATGGTTTACAAAAACCTGCCGCCGGAGCTGGAAGGGTTTAAAATTTTCCAGCTGACAGATTCTCATCTCGGTATTTACAAGTATGTCAAAGACGTGGAAGAGGCCATGCTCAAGGCTAAGGAATACAACCCGGATCTGGTTCTTTATACCGGTGATATAGCCGACTATCTTCCGCTGCTGCCTGATACTTTGAAGCTGGTCAGCGAGTTTGGGGCCCCCAGCGGCCATTTTGCCTGTCTCGGCAATCATGAATATTACCGGGGAATAGAAAAAGTTCTGAGTATTTTCGATAAAAGCGAAGTTCCGCTTCTGCGAAGCAGCAACGCCGTCGTAAAAAAGGGTGAAACGAGTATCCTGATCGCGGGTGCCGACGATCCCGTCTCTTTGCGCGAGGACCCCCGCCCGTTTTTAAGGAGGTCGATCAGTGAGGCGCTGCAGGATCAACCGCAAACTGATTTCAGAATATTGATGTGCCATCGGCCGGAGGGCTTTGATTTCGCCGCCGAGCACAATATAAACCTGACATTGTCCGGGCACACTCACGGCGGACAGATCGGCTTCAACGGCCACAGCCTGTTCAATATGTTTATGCCCGGCAGATACTTATGGGGAGAGTACGATATCAGCCCCAGCCGCATGTATCTTTCATCGGGAGTCGGACACTGGTTCCCATTCCGCCTTGGTTGTCCCACCGAAGCTCCGATTATTCGTCTGACAGCGAACGGCTAATATTTTTCTAAGGTAAAACGTATAAGGCTGTATCGGACAGGAAATCTGCCGAAATAAATATATGGGAAATGTCCCATAGTTGAGCACAAGGACAAGGATTTTTAAGGAGGAAGTGATGTCCAGGGAAATCAAACGCAATACCTGGTCGCGGTTCTGCAGGGAATTCAGTCAAGACAATCAGCATCGTTCGATTAATATCAACCTCGCGAAAAATGGCAAAAATTCCGTGATCGAAAACCGTCCGTTTATCGGGCTGGCACTGACAAAGAAAGGGCGTCTTATCGACGGTCTGCAGTTGTGTACGTTATCCAGTAATCCCGAGCAGGTCTATGAACCATCGGTGGTTATCAAAGACCCGGCCAGTATCAAGCTGTTGCAGGATGACCACGGCTTTAGTGCTCGCCTCGAGATTAAAGCGAAAGACGGCACCACGGCCCGCCTGGAGTTGAGCGGAGAGAACAATCGCGAAGCCGATATCCGCCAGGTGGCTTATAATCTGTTCGAGAGACGCGGGAAAACCGACGGGCTCGACCACGAGGATTGGCTCGAGGCTGAAAAACGCCTTGCTGCCACCGAGCAGGAATTTACGGAATAAAGAGATGTCAGGAGCGCATGGCTCCTGACCTACAAGAGCCCAAATAGAATTTACGGAATGGGACTTGTACGCCCGGACGACAGTTCTCCGGGTGCGTTTATACTTCCAAATTGCGATAGATTTCGTCCAGAATTTTTTGTTGCTTCCGGGCGGTTCATTTGTAATATTTTATAAAACTAACTGTCGGATATCTACAGGGGGATAGATGGAAAACCGCAGACAGAACATCAGAAAACGCCCGTCGTACTACATGGAAGTGGTCGATGAGCGTACCGGCTATTCGGCCGGAACCCTGATCAACTTATCCGTTGACGGACTAATGCTATCGACCAGCGAACCGATCGAGTCGGAGGCGTATTTTCAATTCGGCCTGACCATACCCGACGCCATCGCGGGTGAGCACGTGCTAAGCGTCGATGCCCGCAGCGTATGGTGTCGCCACAACCTCCATACCAACGAATACGACACCGGTTTCCTGATGATCAACCTCGACGAGCAAACCGAGACTATCATTTCGCACGCGATGAGTGACTACCTCTTTCGGGATTAATTTAAAATCAGTTGATCCCAAAATTAAAACCGGGCCCGCTAAATAAAAAGTGCGAGCCCGGTTTTATTACACCGTCCGTGGTGGACTTTTATCTCTTGTATCCTATATCCCTCAGGAATTTGTGGCGCTTCTTTTTGTCGGCGTCGGTTTCGATGCCTTTGGGCATGCTGCCGTCTATCACGCCCATCACACCGCGGCCCTGCTCAGTTTCGGTGATCACGATCTGCACCGGATTGGCGGTGGCGCAGAAAATCCGGCAAACTTCCGGAATCATTTTCAGGCGGGGCAGGAAATTGATCGGATACCCGTCGCGCATATAAATAATGAAGGCGTGTCCGCAGGCGATCCCGAACATCTGCTCTTCGGCCAGTTTCACCAGTTCCGGATCATTGCCGTCAGATCGAATAAGGCACGCGCCCGATGCCTCGCAAAAGGCGACACCGAATTTAACCGTTGATGATACTCCGACCATCATCTCGTAAATATCTTCCACCGTTTTTATAAAATGCGTCATGCCGAAGATGACATTGACATCACCGGGCATTTCCAGATTGATAAGTTTGGTCTTCATCTATCCTCCTCGATTATTCCAAATTCGTAAACAGAGAATCGGGCAGACCGACATTGATTCGGGGGTTTAAATATATTTCTTCGGCCTCGAAATTGACCCCGATAAACAGCATGGCTTTGCCATTGCCGGCAATCTTGAACCGGTACGGCACCCAGAGCGAATCATTGTACGGCTCGAAGGTCATGACCATGTCGAACTCTTTCAGTTTAAAAAAGAAATTGTCGGTCAGTTGGGCCGGTTTGAAGTCGGCTTTGACCAGATGGTACGAGGCCGTGTCGAAATAGTACTTATAATTCAACAGAGTATCGATGTTCGCTGCAGTTATTCCGCTTAGCTGATAGCAGTCGAATCCGTCCAAATCTACCACGACGGGATCAAGTTCAAAACTGTACATAATTCGGTTCCTATTTAAAAGCGGTGCGAGAAGATCGTACATCAGGTCGCGATTGCCCCGGCGTTTCTTATCCTTTTTTATCTGCTCGACCTCATCGGCCAGTGCCTTGGCATCCTGTTTCTGCCCGTTCAAATAGTACTCCTCGAAATCTTCCCTGACCTCAAACCGGCCGTCGATCTTTTTGACATAGACGGTCTTAATGAGCTTTTTGGTTTCTTTGATATTGCCGTCGCCGTCGGCTTTCTTTTCGTACTGCTCGGCCTTGCACACCAGATCATTGACAGAATCGAATTGCATCTGACGAACCGCCAGGACTTTATCGATCAATTCATCGACCGTAATGGCGGATGCCATGCACGGAATAACCAGGACGATGAAATACAAAAATAATACGATTTTTCTCATTTCTGTTCGTCACCTTTTCTGATGGCGATATGCTTTATGGTATCGCCACGTACTATTTGATCGACCACATTCATACCGGTTATGACCTGTCCGAACAGGGTATAACGGCCTTCAAGGTGCGGCTGTGCCGAAAGCGTTATGAAAAACTGCGAGCCCCCGGTATCCATGCCCGAGTCGGCCATACCCAGAGCACCCCGGTCAAAGGGAGCGTCGCTCGGTTCGCCGCGAATTTCATAACCCGGCCCGCCAATGCCGATGCCATAGGGATCACCTGCTTGTATAACGAAATTCGGAATGACGCGATGGAAGATTATGCCCTTGTAGAAGTCCTTGCCGGCCAGACGGATAAAATTGATAACGGCCAGCGGGGCGATGTCGGCATAGAGTTCGAGCTCAATGTCACCTTTCGACGTGCTGATAATCGCGTGCGGGTTGACGTTGTACTTATTCAGGAACGACTTGATAGAGCTGACCGAGGCCATCTCTTTGGGGCGGCTGATATATTGCGACTTATTGACACCCAGGATGTTTTTGTACGCCTCGGCGGCCGTATGGCTGACCACATAGTCTTTATCGTGCAGCCCCATAAATAACAATTCTTCTGCCGCCTTTAGAGTTGTATCGCCCTCGAGTATAGAAGCCGCTGCCTGCACCACCGAACGCCGCAGGTCCGGATGGGCCAGATTTTCCATTTTCAAAATGGTATTGAGCTGGGGCAGGTGACCGCTCAACCGGTGCTGACCGATATAATCCACGGCGGACATGACCACGACATAGCTGGTATCGCCCAGGGCTTTGTCGATATTGTAGTTTACTTTGGCGGCACTGGTTGAATCGACCATGCAGAGGGCGTCGAAGGCGTAGGCTCTGATAACGGCCGAGCTGTCGTCGGCCAGCCCTTTAAGTCTCAGTTCGACGGTTTCTTCGTTGACGCCCGCCAGGGCCTGAATAATGGTCATAGTCAGGAACTGGTTTTTCAGGTCAAGAAGTGAATCGGACAGGGCGAGCATTTCCGGACCCCGAATTTTGAGAAGATACTCAATGGCCGCCGCTTTGATATTGATGCTGGAATCGGCGTGGACGGCGTCCATTGCTTCACCTTCGGCGATATCGTTTTTCAGGCGGCTGAATGTCTGTAAAAACAGCACCCGGAGATTTTCATCGGATTCATCGATATAGCGGTCATAAAGATATTTCACCGCGCGCGGAGACTCTATTCGCGATAAAGAGGTTATGGCTTCGGCGACGACACCATTGTCGCGGTCGTTGAGGCTGCCCGCGATGTCTCTAATTTCGGCGGTGTCCCTGGAAAGCGAAAGACCGCGCAGAGCCAGCGACCTCACGAACGGATCGCTGTCGGGCAGCCAGTCGGCGTAGAGTCCGAGATCGTCGCTCGAACGCAGCCGCACCAGAGCATAAAGAGCCGCCACCCGGACGGTTCGCACCGGGTCGTTGCGGCATATATTTATCAAATCCGGGGCGGCGCTGCGGTCGCGTGAGCGGAACAGGGCCATCGCGGCCTGTTCGCGGACGCGGTGATCGGGATCGGACAGAAAGACTTTGATCGCGCCATAGACGTCGGGGACCGTACTATCGGCCAGATACCCGACCGCGCGCACGACCGCCGCTCGCTCTTCGGCCTCATATATATCGCAATTGCGGATCAACGTCCGGGCGTATTCGGGCTTGCCGCTCAAACCGATAGCAAACGCCGCATTCGTCGTCACCTGCTCGGAAGAATCGTTCAAAAGCGGGAAAAGCGACTCGATTGTTTTCGGGTCGTCGATCCTGCCGACAGCCAAAGCGGCGCGGGCGCGGATATCGGGGTCTTTGTCGGACAGATACGTTATCAGCTCATTCGGTGCGAAGCGGACGTCTTCGTAATGAATGATCTCCGCCAACGCGGCGTTTTTGCCTTTGCCGAAACCGAGGGGATTGAAGAAATACAAAACCGCGGCCAGGCCGAGCAGTACTATCAGGACCAGAAATATTTTAAGGGCGTTTTTCATAATTAATTCTTAGTTGTTACTGTTAATATTTAGACATTAAAGATCAAGGCCGAGTGCCCGGGAATCAACAAAAATTCATGCAAAGATTGACGCGACCGAACCGGCTATTTCTTGTCGGAGAATTTGCGGACGGATTTTTCGAATGACGGAGTGGACAGCTTTTTTAAATCGTCATCGAGCTTCTTAAGCTTCTGATCGTTCAGAGAGTTCAGCTTATTTGCGAAGCGACCGGATTTGACATCGTCGTATATGGCTTTCATATTTTTTCGGACGTTCCGGTCGATTATTTTGCGACCGCTCAATAGTGAACCATAACGCGCTGCGACCGATATTCGCCCGAACATGCCCTCGATGCCATAGCGCTTGATTAAATCGACAATCAGATCAATCTGGTAGCACACTTCGAGATAAGCTTTATCCGACGACAGCCCTGCCCTGACAAGAGTTTCATAACCGGCCAGAATCAACTGCGACAGCCCCCCGCACAGCACCGCCTGTTCGCCGAACAGATCGCCGACAGCTTCGTCCTTGAAGGTGGTTTTGATGAGGGCTTTTTTGTCTATTTTTAGGCCGCGAATGAGAAAATCGAGACATTTTTTGGCATGGCCGGAACCGTCCTGATGGATCGCATAAAAGTATCCAATCGAATTGCCTTCAATATATTTGGAGCGCACGGCTGTCCCAGGTCCGAGCGGGGCGATGAGGATTATGTCGCAGTTTTTGGGCGGTTTGACGGTTTTGAAATGTACCGAAAAACCATGCAGGAAAATCAGCGCCGATCCGTCTTTCAAGTTCGGTGCGATTTCTTTTTCGAAAACGCGGCTGTGGAGATGATCCGGGAAGGCCATGACAATGATATCCGCCAAGCTCGACGCACGAGCAATTGTCGTTATATGTTTCCAACCATCGCGGCGGGCCAGATTGCGGGATTTGGCTTTTTGGGGCAGTCCGATTGTGACATCACACCCTGAATCTTTGAGGTTCAGCGCCCAGGCTCGTCCCTGCGAGCCATAGCCCAGCACGGCTATTTTACTTTCGGTTTTCACGGCCCCAATATACGCCAAAACGCTTTTCTGTCAAAAGAATATGGGAAGCGCCCCATAGTCGATGGGTATGACTTCCCGTAACTGTTTAGCAAATAATCAATATTCGGCGGCAAAATGATTTCGGGATGTAAATGGCTTACGAAGCCTTATCGGACGGCCGAAAATAAGGATAAAAGCGAAAAATATTTATTCAGGAGGGCTACCCCCTATGAATTTACGCTATCTGAAACAAAGCATTATTTTCTTATTGGTTTTTCTTATGGCCGCCGCTTATGGGGCCGTTCCGGAAAAACCGCAGATCGCGCCGATCAAACCGGCGTCATCAAGCAGTGACTATGGTCTCATGACCCCGCGCATGGACCTCGACCACGTCCATCCACGTATGGTGGCTGTGGGTCGCCGGGGAACCCGACAGATCGCCTCAGCCCTACCGGATCGTTTTGACTGGCGTGAAACCGGCAAGGTTACTTCGATTAGAAATCAAAGCGTCTGCGGCGCCTGTTATTCGTTTGCCGGAATAGCCAATATCGAATCGCGGCTGCTTATAACCGAGGGCACTACGTATGATTTCTCCGAAAACAACGCCAAAGAGTGCAATTACTGGGACCGCTCGTGCGGCGGCGGATCGTGCTATGATCTCGCCGATCTGTTCTCCAAAAAAGGAACCATTCTCGAGTCCTGCGATCCCTATGTCGCCTCCGATGTCTCCTGTAACTCGTCCTGTACGCCGCAGAAAGTTCTGCTCGACTGGCTGATAATCTCGACTTCGACCGTGCCGGATGATTCAATACTCAAGAGCTATATTTACAATTACGGTCCGGTCTACACGACCTATTATGCCGGTGACGGCAACGATCCCTCGTGGGATGCCGAGATGAGCACGTACGACGGCACATACACCATGTACTACACCGGCACCTATCAGTCCAATCACGCCGTATTGATTGTCGGCTGGGATGATAATCTCGTCCATGCCGGCGGCACCGGTGGGTGGATTGTCAAGAACAGCTGGGGAACCGGCTGGGGCGGTACCTGCGGCTACGGTGCCGAGGGTGGGTATTTTTATATCGCCTACGGCTCGGCCAATATCGGCACCTGGTCGGCGGTTTCGGTCAACCTGACAGACTACGACTCCACCCAGAATTTGTACTATTATGATGAAGGCGGCTGGATGACCCAGATGGGATATGGAAATCCCACCTGCTGGGCGATGAGCAAATTCACGCCGGTGGAAAATACCAAGCTGGCCCGTGTTGAATTCTGGACGACCGATGCCACGACCGATATCGATGTTTACGTATACGATGACTTCAACACGACCAGCGGGTCGCTGAGCAACCTGCTGGGATATCGCTATGATACTTCCTTTGCCGAGCCGGGATATCATTCGATAGACCTGGTTGCGCCGGTGGATCTTACTTCAGGAGATCCGATATTCGTGGCGGTCAAATTCACCGATGAAAGTTATAACTTTCCCGTCGTCTGCGATGATACGCCTCCGATCGAGACGGCCACGACATACCTGTCCAGCAACGGTGCCAGCGGCAGCTGGTACGAACTGGGCGGCGGGCTGTCGATCGATGGCGCTCTCAGAATCCGCACCGATCCGTCGCTGGTGCAGTCAAACGACGATGACCCGGAGACGCTGCCCAACCGTTTCAGGCTGGAACCCAACTATCCCAACCCGTTCAATCCGATAACGACTATCGTGTATTCGGTGGAACAGCGCACGCACGTGAATATCGCCGTCTATAATATGATCGGTCAGAAGGTTGCGGTTCTGGTGGATAATGAAATTTCGGCCGGTGAGCACTCTGTCCAGTGGAACGGCTGCGACGCGGACGGGCGTCCCGTCGCGACCGGGGTGTACTTCTACCGCATCGAAACCGAACAATACCGCGCCACACGAAAAATGGTGCTTTTGAAATAGCTTCCAATGCAAAAGGCAGGCTTATTAGAGCCTGCCTTTTTATTTTGTTTCATCCTCTAAACTGATTTAATGTCTGCCATATATGCCTTTTTGTTCAATAGTACAAACCGGGCGTCCCTCCAGATGGATAATCCCGTATCGCCAAAATTTCATAATTGGCAATGAATCGGCATAAATCACTCCACCCCATCAGGGCAAAAGGCGGTTGCAAGATTTTCGAACTTGATTATATTGATCTAAATGGCTCCAAACCGGCGATTTTAAAGGTTTAATGATTAAAGCTGTTTCCCTTATATCGGTCCTGATATTGCTTGCCACGGCGTCGATGGCCCAGCAGTACTCGCAGCCGTACGAGTATGCGACGTCCAGCGCCCCGGCGGCGACAACCTTTTTTGATTTTGATCTTGTCGATACGCTTTATATGAATATGGCCGCAAGTCATCGGGTTATCTACCGGGATTTTTCCGCGACAAGCTGGGACAGCGCCGAAATAAACCTGACGTATCAAGCCTGTTCCACTCAGACATATTCCGGATCGATTAATTTTCAGCCGCCATCGGGAACGCTCGAATGGTATTTCCGCTCTGTGACCGATACAGCCGTGGTAAGCCAATCACCTAAAAACGAAACAGATCAGTTCCCGGTCCCGCAGTATCTTCTGGCCGATCTGGGCGCCGACCTCACGGGCGATCAGAACGGCGGGGGAAGCAATCTCGACATAACGCATCTGTTTGGGTCATACTCCGATAGCAAGCTCTATTTGCGGCTGGACAACAACGGCAGTGGCTTTCCTACGTCGGGCGGCTTGTTTACATATTACCTGTACATGGTCGGGCTTCTCGATCCCAACGCTACCGATTCGACCGTTTATTTGATGCTATATGGCAATGCCGTATTGTATTCCACCGGACTTTACGCCATGGACCTGGCCGACAGCAGTCTGACTCAGATAGGGTCAATTACGACCAATGTCAGCGGCAATTCACTGAGTTTGTCGTGCAATATCTCTGATCTCACATCCCAGCCGGGTTGGTCGGACTGGCCGCCTCCGTCGGGCTTTATCGGGGCGGCACCAATCACGGCGACTTTATCCCTGACGACTTTGGCTACCAACGATGACGGCAAGGCCGCACTTTTTATACCGTCGTCGCACCTTCTTAATTTTTCGGCGGCCAACTCCGCCCCGCAGCTTGGCGGTCCGTCAGTATCATCGGATGCAATCGGGCATGTTTCAGCAACAATTACATATACCGATAGCGACAACGACCTTCCGGTCACGAGAAATTTTATATTCGCCGATGTACCATACGAAATGACCGCCTGCGAGAAAGATTATATCGTTGGTTCGGTTTTTAAAACCGAGCTGGACGTAACCGAAACCGGGTGGTACAAGTACTCCTTTGAATTTTCGGACGGTGCCGATGCCGCCACGACCCCACTCGATTCGATATATATAGATCTGGGCAACTTTACTTGCGGCGATGTAAATGCCGACGGAGATATAAACCTGATCGACATATTGTACGTGATCGATAATATTTACGGCGACCCGGTCGGTCCCGCTCCCGATCCGCCGGAATCGGGCGATGTCAACTCCGACGGTGATATAAACCTCATAGATATTTTGTACCTGATTTCTTTTATTTATGATGATCCGCCCGGACCCGATCCGGTTTGCCCGTAAGATTTATCTTTATCCGTTAAAATTAATGGTCTTTACTCGGCCCGAAGAGCCTCCACCGGGTCGACTTTGGCGGCTTTCGAGGCCGGATAAAATCCGGCCATAAGGCTGACAAGCACCCCGAAAACGAACGCGATCAAAATAAGCCAGGGCGGCAGGGCGAACGGATCATAAAACGGCATGTCCTGCCGTTCGAGAATTATCCTCCCCACGAACGCCACCAAACGTGTAGCGAGCCAGCCGAAAATTATGCCAATAATTGAACCGGCGGCACCGATCACCCCCGACTCAGCCAGAAACAAGACGCGGATATCGGAAACGTCGGCGCCGAGCGAGCGAATGACGCCGATTTCGCGGCGGCGTTCGATAATCGACATAATCAAAGTGTTGGCGATACCGAGCGATGCGGTCACCAGCGCGATCAGCCCGATAGTCGCCAGGGCGAGGTGAAAATAAATGAAGAATTTTTGTATCTGTTCGAACTGCTCGGCAAAGCTGAAGGCCCGGAATCCGAGCGTTTCCACTGAATCCTTGACATTCTTATATGGCGTGTAGGGGTCAAGGTCGAGCGTGACGCGGGGATAGTGGCGGCTTTCTTCGATACTCCCGGCGATAAACAGACGGCCCTCCTGAATGGCCGGAATAATATCGGTCAGGTCGTTGCCAAAACCATAACCACCGGAGCTCATCTTGCGGGCCAGGTATTCCGGGATGATGACCGGAGAGGTGCGTATCTGGTGATTGCCCACTTCCTCGCCAATCCCGACAATTTTCAATGTATCGACCAGCGTCCGCTGCCTGTCAGAGAGCCCTTGTACGAACCGCCTGAGAGCTTCGTTCATTTCCTGGCGCAGGACGCGGTCGCGATAATCTCGATTGAAGAGCGAATCGAAATCAATGTCGTGAAGGCGCTCCCAGATTTTAGATTTTCTGTCGTCGATGATATTCAAAAAGGCACTGTCGAGACTGAAGGCTTTGGTAGTCATGACAAGATTCTGTCCGATCAGGGAATCGGGATGAGCGAGTTTGAGAGAGTGGACAAAATCGTAACTCAAAATCGCCTCGCTGGCCGAATCGGACGAAAACTCATACCCGCCCAATAAGGCTTTGTACAGCTTGGTTTTCATGGCTGCCTGCGACAGAGCCCGAGCCTCGGTGTTGAATTGGGTGTCGGCCACGGCGACGGTGACTTTGAAGGTAACGTATGGATACACCGCCAGCACACCGGGAATGGCGGAAAGTTTGGCGATAGCCTCTTTGTCCAAAGGCACCGGCTTGACCGTATCGGCATCGTTGGTATCGCTTCGGGGATAGACCTTCATATTGGTAAAGAGGCCAAGCTGGTTGTAGGTATCGGTGATCATCTTCTGATTGCCTGCCCCGAAAGAAAGCATGGCCACGAAAGTTGCGATAGCGATTACCACGCCCGCCGTCGTCAGTACCGCCCGGATTTTAGTCCGCCAGAGATTGCCGACCGAAAGCTCAATCAGGTCACTGAATTTCATCGGTCGGCTCCGTCGGTTTGGCGGTATCTTCTATGATTTGACCATAGTGCATGCGCAAAATACGCCGCGAACAGCGCCGCGCCAGGTCCAGATCGTGGGTCACCAGTATGATCGTCAGCCCGTCCCGGTTGAATTCGGCCAAAAGGTTCTCGATGATATCGGAATTTTCGCGGTCGAGGTTGCCGGTCGGTTCATCGGCGAAGAGAATTTCCGGGCTTTTCACCAGCGCTCTCGCAATCGCCACCCGTTGTTGCTCGCCCCCGGACAGGTCGCCGGGCCGGTGGTCCATGCGGTCTTCAAGGCCGAGACGTTCCAGTATCGCCGTGGTTTTTCGTAAACGGTCGCGGCGAGGCACATCCTGAAAATACAAAGCCAGTTCGACGTTTTTATGGGCCGTCTGGTAGGGCAGCAGGTTGAATGATTGAAAAATCATGCCGACTTTCGCCGCCCGGTAAGCCGAGAGTTCTTTGCCGGACAAGGCTGAAAGAATTTGACCCATGTAATTTATTTTCCCCGAAGTCGGCGAATCGAGCCCGGCCAAAAGATTCAACAGGGTCGATTTTCCGGATCCGGACGCCCCGACGACAGCCAGAAAATCGCCTTTGGAAATTCCAACATTGACGCCGTCGACGGCTTTGATAACGTGCTGACCGCGATGGTAATGGCGGCATAAGTCAGATGTATTTATGAAGTCAATCGGCATATTAATATATAATCGGTTTTGATTTATAGACGCTAATAAAAAGATAAAGTTGTCCGTATTCCTGAGATTTTTGGACGAATGGTATTAACGTCAAACAAGCCGGGAAATAGTTTGATTACGCAAGCGGGGCAGATGCAGTGAGAAAAATTAGTGGAGGTTTAAAACCGGGTACAATCTTCCTGTATTTAAAATGCTGTCTTGATTGAATCTGCGCAATAGTGTAACTTGATCGTATGGCTCAATTCGCAAAGCTTCGTTCCGATTTAATATCCGTCCCGACTAAAATCGACGGACAGGACGGCTTTACTATCAAGGACCCGGTTACCGGGGGATATTTTCAGCTCCGGGCACCGGAATTCTGGCTGATCAATCGGCTCGACGGAAAATCATCGCCGGAAGAAATCGCGGCCGAGTTTCAGGCAAAATTCAATCTTCATATTACATCTGACAATATAGTACAATTCATGGAAACGCTGCGTTCGATGTTTTTTCTCGACGACGGTCGCAGTGAACAGGAGATATCACGGGCCGCCAAACAGGCATTTCGACCCCGGTCACTGGCCGACCGGATACTCTTTCTGAAAATTAAAGGCTTTCGTCCCGGCAAATTGCTTGACCGGCTTTCCAAAGTCTACCATCCTTTTCACCGGCCGTTCTGGTTTTTCATGTTCTTCTTGGTGATTGTCGCTGCGGCGGTCATAGTCTCCGAGGACGGACAAACCCTGCTCTGGTTCGATCCGGGCGGCTTGTTTGCTCTGGGTCCGATAGCGGCTATTGTCATGTAGCTCTTTATAATTATTGTCTTACACGAATTAGCGCACGCCGTGGTCTGTCGTTATTACGGTGGTGAAGTCCGAGAGATGGGCTTTTTGCTTCTATATTTCCAGCCGTGTTTTTACTGCGACGTCTCCGACAGCTGGCTGTTCCCGAAAAAGACCCAGAGACTGGCGGTCACGATGGCCGGGCCGTTTTACCAACTGCTCCTGACGGCATTCGCCGTGATTGTCTGGCGGGTAACGGTCCCGGGGATTTTCATAAACGACGTGGCGCGCATAATAGCCAGTGTCAGCCTCGTAACCTACCTGTTCAACTTCAATCCGTTGATAAAGCTCGACGGATATTATTTGCTTTCAGATTGGCTGGAAATAGTCAACCTCCGCAGCCGGGCGTTCAAATATCTCGGCAATATCATTAAAAGATATATTCTCGGCTGGCCGGTCGAACGCATCGCGGCGAGCGGCCGGGAAAAAAGAATTTTCCTTATATATTCAATCCTGGCATCACTTTATTCAACATTATTGATAGTCATAATTATTTATGTCGTGGGCGGCTTTATAATATCGCGCTGGGGCGGGGCGGGATTTTTATTGCTGCTGTTCCTGCTATTTTTTATATTGCGCAATAAGTTACGTTCACTGGCAAGAGGGATGTTCAAGCACGTCGGTTATATGAAAGATATTTTGAAAAAACCCGGTCGCCTGATAAGCTATATCGTAATCGCGATAGTTCTGATCGTTGTCTTTGTGGCGATACCGTTTCCCAACCGCGTCTCGGGACAGATAAATATAAACCCAATCGCCCGGTTTGACCTGTCGATGAACCAGTATGGTTCTCTCCAGAGCAGCCTGCATTTCGGCGGCAAAAGCCCGGATGACAAAATGTCGATCATGCAGATGAACGCCAACGACCTCGGTCTTTTAAACCTGGCCCCGCTGGTCCAGGACGGAGAGGACGTCCGGCCCGGCGATACGCTCGCGATTCTGACTTCGAATCAGATTTCTCAGGAGATACTCGCCGCCCGGGCCGAGCTTCAGAGTCTCGAAGGTCAGTTGATGCTTCTCAAGGCACCGCCCAAGCAGGAAGAGATCGATGAAGCACAGTCAAAAGTTCAGGCAGCCAAGGCGGCTTACGATAAAAGTTTAAAGGATTACAACCGGGCCAAAGAACTTTATGATAAAAGTCTGATATCATCGGAACAGCTCGACAACGCCCAGTCCCAGATGGATATCGACAGGGCCAACTGGCAGACGGCTATCTCTGCGCTCGACGTTTTGAATTCCGCGCCTCGTCGCGAAGAAGAAATAATCGTGGAAAAGAAAATCGAAAGTCAGAAAGCCCGGCTGGAGTTTCTGCAAATGCAGGGCGACGCCAGAATAATCACCGCGCCGATTTCGGGGGTCGTTTTCCGCAATCCATCGGAAAAATCACTCTTGTCGGTTATCGACGACAGCACGGTCGAGGTGCTTATCCCGGTCTCGGATTTTGAAATCGGCCGGGTGGAAATGGGTCAGGACGTATCGGTTAAAATCCGAACCTATCCCAACCGGACTTTCAAAGGGACCGTCGTGCGCATCCCCGAAGCCGCTACAAGAATCGATAATAAATATTGCTTCGAGGTATCCGCTATCATCGACAATGCCGACAACCTGCTTCGCGAAGGTATGAGCGGCTACGCCAAAATCGAAACGGGTAAATCTTCGATGCTGACCATTCTCGGCCGCAAATTTCTGTCAAAAATCCGTGTCGAATTCTGGTCCTGGTGGTAATCGAACCGATCGGTATCCGTCAACTCAAAATTCCCGATAATCTGAGAATCAAGAGCTGACGGAACCTCACAAGTTTTTAAAACCTTCACAAACCCTACGGCGTCAGAAATTCCGGAGAGCGGGGCAGTTCCACCGCCGCCTTGATGCTGGAATATGTGTCTTCGCAGGCCAACACCGACTGTACTACCCGCTCGAAGCCGATCCCGCACCCGGCCGATTGTCCCTCGGCCTGCTCCAGCGTCTCGAAATACCAGTCGAACTGCATCGGGTCTACCCCGCGCGCGACGATGTGATCGTACATGTACGATTCCCTGAACTGACGGCGGCAAACCTTCGGGTCTCCCTCGCGTACCGCACCACCGACCGATTCGCCCACACCGGGCAGTAGCAGGTCACAGCAGAGCGTGACACCATTGCTGCGTTTCATCGAAAAGAACTTGATCACGCCGCCCTCTCTGGGACGGGGATCGGACGGATAGTGGGTGACAAAGGTCGGCAGGTTGCCGAGGATGGCACACAGCGCTTTTTCTTCGACACTGCTTAAGTCATCACCGTGCGCAATCTTGTGGCCGTGATCCTGAAGAGTTTTGATCGCCTGGGTGTACGTAATCCGGTTGAAAGGTAGATCGGCGTAGCGCTCCAGCGCGAGCGTGGCGTAGGATTTAGAAACCTCGTCGTACATTGCTTTGATCAGCGATTCGATGTTGTCCATAAGGCCGTCGAGTTCGAAATCGCGCGCCTCGAATTCGATCAGCGTGAACTCGCAGAGGTGACGGTCGGTCACTTTGCGTTCTTGTCGGAACGACGGCCCGATCGTGTAGACGCGGTTGTGCGCGACCGTAAAGGCTTCGAGATAAAGCTGTCCGGTTTGCCGCAAAAACATCGGCAGCTCCATCCCCGACTGGTTAAACATCGACACCCCGATAGCATTGGGGAACCATTCGCAGGAACCGGTGGCGCCGGTGATGTGCGGCACCTGGATTTCCAGAAACGAATTGGCGTTGAACCAGTCGCGGGCGCTTTTGAGAAGCTGTGAACGAAGCAAGCTGACCCGGGCGAAATCGCCCCTCGTGACGGCCAGATGTCTCATGTTGGGACCTCCTTTAAAAAATGGCAAAAAAAAGGCCACCCGAAACGATTCGGGTGGCCAAATAGTTATAGCCCGCCGGGAATACTTCCGCCCTCCCGGAGGGATCAGGCAGTAACACCTGTCCTCCTTTTTTGAGGCGTGCGCAGACCCGTGGCTGTTATTGACATATTCTCATATTTTTGGGCTTATATGCTTTTGAAAGCTACAATTAATATGTTTTTAATACGCCGGTCAAGCGAAATTTATTCAAAATGGATAAAATCAGGTGATTTTTTAAATTCCTGTAGGTCATGCCGACTCGCTGAAGGCTCTGAACGAAGCGAAGAGCGGCATGACATCTTGCTTCACGCGCTGTCGGGTTTCTCGTCCCCGACTACGTTGGCGCTTCGGAACCCGACCTACTTCTTGCTTCGCGGGAATGACATTATTGGTACGTTGTTTGTATTAAAGCCCCGTCTAGTTTATTGGCTATTTAAGCAATATCATCTTTCTTGAATAAACCACGTCACCGGTGGTAAGACGATAAAGATAAACGCCCGATGACACCAGTGAGCCTAAATTATCGCGGCCATCCCATTTGACGCTATATGAGCCTACGGTTAATTCCTTGTCAATGAGACGGGCGACCTCCTGTCCGAGGACATTATGTATTGTTACGGTAACGTGACTGCGATAGGGTATGTCGAATTTGATGGTTGTGCTGGGATTAAAAGGATTGGGG
>CAZMWI010000033.1:0-22271 GCA_964569945.1 uncultured Ignavibacteriaceae bacterium | reverse complement strand
AAATGGGGCCAATCGAAGTTTTCGGTCTGGCGCATCCCGGTCGGTGTACTCGATATGCTGGCGGTAAAGGCACAGTTGTCTTTCCTGAGGAAACCGCTTCTATTTTTCGGCCTTATCGCGACAATCTTCCTCTTTCTCGGGGGCGTAATCGGTGTATACGCTTTGTACTTGCGATTTGTTCTTCAGGAAGGCTTGCGGATGCTCCTGTATCTGGTTCTGCTTATGATCGGTGTCGGGATGGGCTTGTTCATTCTCGGATTTTTGGCCGAATCGATAGCGGCGCTCAAAGAAGAAACCAATTCTATCAGGCAAAAGCTCGATTTGCTGATCGACCACCCCAAAAATAAAGATTAGATGAGAGAGTTATTCCGACCGAAAATCACTGGAGAATATATTGGTCAAAAAGAAAAATAGACAGGCGGCCGCGACGGCCAAAAAGACTTTGGCACGTAAAAACAGTTTCGATCCGGACAGTTTTAAATATTATTTCCCGGTTCTTCTGGTTGTGATGATCGTCGGCATTGTCATCCTGTTCAAAGACTTTTTGTTCTCCAATAACATGTTGTACGGTTCTGATACGATCAACGCCGGTCTGTTTTTCCGTCATTTCTATGTAGATTATGTCCATAGCTTCGGCAGTGTCCCGCTCTGGAATCCGTATATTTTCGGCGGTCTGCCGTTTATCGACGCTTTTCACGGCGATATATTTTACCCTCTGTCGACATTGAAATTCTTCGGCAATATGTATCGGATGCTCGGTATGAATCTGGTGATACATATCGTCCTGGCCGGGATTTTCATGTATTTTACGGCCCGTCAATTTCGTCTCGGGCGGTTGACGTCGTCGGTGTCGGCTCTTGCCTATATGTTTTCCGGATATTTGATTTCGCTGGTGGCGCCGGGACACGATGGCAAAATATTCGTGACAGCGCTCTTTCCTCTGACCATGCTTTTTTTAGACCGGGCTTTCGAGAAGAAACCGTTTTTGAATTTCACTGTTCTCGGGCTGGTGATCGGCGTGATTATTCTGTCCCCGCACGCACAGCTGTCTTATTATACACTTTGGGCCATCGCTTTGTACGGTGCATTCAGGCTGATCTTGCTTTATAAAGAAACTCATAATATCGGCAGCCTTGTAAAACCCTCGGCGTTTCTGGGCTGGGCGGTGCTGGTCGGCGTATTGATTTCGGCGGTGCAGTTTCTGCCGGGTTATATTTATACGACGGAATATTCGCCGCGCGCCGACACCAAACGGGGCTGGGACTGGGCGACATCGTGGTCGATGCACCAGGAAGAAGCTATGTCATTGGTAGTGCCGGAATTCTCCGGGAATGACAGTACCGAAGGCCAATTGTACTGGGGCAAAAATTCGTTCAAGGATAACAGTGAATATGCCGGAGTAATTCCACTTTTTCTCGCGATTATCGGAGTGTTCTTTTATCGTTCTCGCAAAGCGATATTTTTCGGTATTCTGGCTCTGTTCGCGTTGATTTATGCGCTTGGCGCGACCACGCCGATATTCAGAATATTTTATTATTTGATACCGAACGTGAAATCGCTTCGGGCGCCGGCTACAATTATGTTCATATTTTTATTCAGCGTTTCGCTTTTGGCCGGAATGGGCCTGCAGTACCTGATCGATAAATCAAAGGAGCTTTCGGAAAAGACCCGGCGCAGGCTGCACATATATCTTTTAAGTGCGACCGGTCTTTTGCTGTTTGGAGCACTGCTGTTCGGTGTCGCCGGGGAGAGCATGCTGTCGCTTTACACGTCGATTTTCTACAGCAACGTGCAGACTATCGTGCCCGGAGGAGGCCGGTGGAAGACGGCCCTGATGAACCTGCCGCACATACAGAGCGGCTTCTGGATTGCATTCCTGCTGGTGGGACTTGCCGCCGCGGCGATATACCTGTTTATGAATAAAAAGACGGGGAGAATGATTCTGTTTATCATTCCGCTTTTAATAATGGTCGACGGTATCCGTTTCAATTCCAGATTCGTGAGCGATTATGATTACAGGCAGGATACTTCGCCCAACGCGCTGACCGATTATTTGAAAACTCTGACGGGTCATTACAGGGTTTTGGATTTAGGCGTTTTCCGAGACGATTATCTGCCGTTTTTCGATATTCCGGTTATAAAAGGTTACCACGGAAACCAGTTGCGATGGTACGATGACCTGCTGGGTGGTCCGGGTCTGACTTATTACAGAAATCCGAACTTTTTGGATTTGGCCGGGGCAGGGTATATTGTTGGCCCGACCGATAGGGTAAAATACGCAAGACTTTTCCCCGATTTGCCGTTAACCCAGATTAAAAATTACGGGAATGTCTCGGTGTATAAAAACGAAGATGTGATTCCACGGGCCTTTTTGGTTCGCAAATATGAAGTGGAAAACGACCGCAAAAATATATACCCGATGGTACACAACGGTACAGTCGATTTAAGAAATTCGGTTGTTCTCGAAAAGCATCCGGACATTCAATTATCGCCGCCCGATTCTCTAAATATGGATTCTATCGGACGGGCGTCGATAGTGCAGTACGCCGATGACTCGGTCGTAGTGCAAACCAATGCCGATTATAACAGCCTTCTGGTCCTGACCGACAACTGGTATTTCGCCTGGAAGGCTTTTGTCGACGGAGCGGAAAAGCCCATATACAGGGCCGACGGAGCGTTCAGGGCCGTTCCCGTGGAAAAGGGACAGCATACGATTTTGTTCAAATACGATGATTCCAGAAACGTCCTGGGCGAGCTCATCACGATGTTGACTCTTCTGGTGGTCGCCATTATATTGGTCACCTATCTTATAATATACTTTAAAACGAGGCAAAAGGCAGCGGTTACATGAGCGACAACAAAAGAGCCTTGGTAATTTTCCCCACGTATAACGAACGTGACAATATCGGTAATATTATACCAGCAGTGCTTGCGAAAGACCCCTCGGTTCACGCTCTGGTGGTCGATGATAATTCTCCCGACGGTACCGGGAAGATAGTCGACGATATGGCCGCAAATGACGACAGGGTCCATGTTTTGCATCGCGAACGAAAAGAGGGGCTCGGTCGTGCGTATATTGCGGGTTTCAGGTATGCTCTGGAGCAGAAGTTCGATTATATATTCGAAATGGATGCCGATTTTTCACACAATCCGGATTATATCCCCGATTTTCTTAAGGCCATACGCGAAAACGACCTTGTGATCGGGTCGCGATATATTTCCGGCGTGAACGTCGTCAACTGGCCGATGCGCCGGTTGATTCTGTCTTATTTTGCGAATTATTATGCGCGAATTATTACGGGCCTGCCGGTGCGCGACGGCACGGGTGGTTTTAAATGTTTTCGCAGAGAAGTTCTGGAAACAATAAGACTTGATGAAATAAAATCAAACGGGTATATTTTCCAGATTGAGGTTTCGATGCGCGCATGGAAGCGGGGATTTAAGCTAAAGGAGATCCCAATCGTTTTCGTGGACAGGGAAAAAGGCGTGTCGAAGATGTCCAAGAAAATAGTGCGAGAGGCGATATGGAAGGTATGGTACCTGAGACTAATGTCGATGATAGGGAAAATGCGATAAATATGAAAAAAACGGAAAAACCGGCCGTCTCGGCCATAGTCGTAACATACAATTCGGGGCGATGCATCCTATCCTGCCTGGAATCACTGGTCGAAGAGATCGGTGAGTTCGGGGGCGACATTCTCGTTTTCGACAACAACTCCTCCGACACCACGGTCGAGAAAGTGATCGCATCCTATCCGCAGGTTAAAATATACCGTTCTCCCAAAAACCTTGGTTTTGCGGCGGCCAATAATCAGGGTCTCCGGCTGGTCAACGGGCAATATATACTGTTTATCAATCCCGACGCAGTTCTGGACAAAGGTGCGGTAAGTTATCTGGTGGAAACCATGACCGATTATGAAGACGCCGGGGCGGTGGTCGGAAGGATGCGCAATCCGGACGGGACCTTTCAATCGACCTGTCGTGAAGTGCCGGACAGCAAAAATATCTTTTTCTCGCGCGGATCGGTTTTAAGCAAGATGATTCTGTCGCCGAGAGAGCCCAATCCTCACAATATGGACGATTTCGAAAAGATCACGGAAGTGCCCGCCGCGGCGGCTACGTGCATGTTGATCGAGCGCAAGCTGTTCGAGGGGATAGGCGGTTTTGATGACCGGTTTTTCCTGTTTGCGGAAGACGTGGACCTGTCGGTGAGGATTCGTCAGAGCGGACGCAAAGTATATTTTGTGCCCCAGGCCGGGGCGATACATTTATGGGGGGAGGGAGCCCGGGTCTCACCGGTCAAACGCAGCTGGCACCATCATATGGCCATCTGGAAATACTTCATGAAACACTACCCGAGCGGTTTTTCGAAATTCGTTCTGCCGGCGGCGCTGTTTGTCAATTTTGCCATCCGCACCATAACCGGTCTCGACTCGAAGTAGGCCGAAACCGTTTGCCGAAAACATCAAGCCAACATTTTATGAAACTGTAATGCCTTGTCGTATATATAATTAAATAAGCGAAGAGAGGCCTTTTTTAGGTTGTTATTTTAAAAAATATGCGTATTTTAGCAGTTTATCGGTCCTCGTGGGGACCTTTAATGGCATGAATGTGAATTAATTATGGACGATAGACAAATTCTGGAATTTGAAAAACCGATCGCGGAACTGGAAAAGAAAATTTCCGACATGAAAGATTTCGCGGCCGGGGCTAATATAACTCTCGACTCTGAAATTACGTCGCTTCAGGATAAGGTCGAAAAGCTTCGTCACGAGATATTTACGAACTTATCGCGCTGGCAGAAAGTCCAGCTGGCCCGGCATCCCAGGCGGCCGTACACTCTCGATTATATCCAGCACATGATGACCGATTTTATTGAATTCCACGGCGACCGGTATTTTGCCGATGATAAAGCAGTTGTCGGCGGTTTTGCCAAAATCGACGGTATACCGGTGATGGTGATCGGTCAACAGAAAGGCCGCGACACCAAGACCAAGCTGTTTCGCAATTTCGGTATGATGAATCCCGAAGGGTACCGGAAGGCGCTGAGGCTTTTCAAACTCGCCGAGAAATTCAACCGGCCAATTGTAATTTTGATCGATACTCCGGGGGCCTATCCGGGAATCGGCGCCGAAGAACGCGGGCAGGCCGAAGCCATTGCCCGCAACCTGCGCGAGATGGCGGTATTGAAGGTCCCGATTGTAATTATTGTCATCGGTGACGGAGCCTCGGGCGGGGCGCTCGGGATTGGTATCGGCGACCGGGTGTTTATGATGCAGTATTCGTGGTACTCGGTGATCTCTCCCGAGGGGTGTGCCGCGATTTTATGGCGCGATGCCTCGCACGCCGCGCAGGCGGCCGAGGCGTTGAAACTGACGTCGGATGATCTTATGGGTCTGGGTGTGATCGACGGTATCATCCCCGAACCTCCGGGCGGAGCGCACAACGACCACAAGGCTGCGGCACTGGCAGCGAAAAGTAGAATTTTGGAAACACTTGCGGAGTTGGAGAGCCTTTCGACCGACGAGTTGTTGGCGCAGCGGCTCGAAAAATTCCGAAAGATAGGCGTATACGGGGAGTAGGAGGCGTTATGGCACTCTCTAAGGAGCTATTGGAAGTTCTGGTTTGCCCCAAGAGCAAGGCAAAACTGACATACGACGAAAAAAACAACTGCCTGATATGTGAAGAAAGTCGGCTGAAATATCGCATTGAGGATGACATCCCGATTTTACTGATTGACGAGGCTGAAAGTTTTTAAGAATTGAGGTAACCGATGAAGCTTTCTAAATTTTGTTCTGAAGACCTAATTTCGTTTGAACTCAAATCGAAGGACAAAGACTCGGTTTTGGCGGAGCTCGTTCAGTTGGCGGCCAAATCCAGCCTGGTTAAGGACGGCGACGCTCTGCTGAAAGACATCAGGGAGCGCGAAGAGCTGGTGACGACGGGAGTGGGCTACGGAGTGGCGTTCCCTCATGCCAAGACAACGGCCACCAAAGGCATCGTGATCGCGTTCGGACGGAACGCGGAAGGTATCGATTTCGACGCTATGGACCATAAACCGGTCAACCTGTTTTTTATGATTGCGGCTCCCGAGGACGCCATCGGGGCGCATTTGAACGTTATGGCGCGTCTGTCGTACATCATGAAATCTGAAGAAAACCGACAGAAGATGATGACGGTAACGTCGCCCGGCGAACTTCTTCAGATGCTTGATACGGTCGAATAGCGAATAAAGGACAAGGAGGTCAGATAAATGACGGTAATCCTGACGATTTTTGGCAAGAATCGTCGCCTCCTTGGATTTTTGCTGGCCGGTTTGATATTTCTGGGTGTTGTATTTTCCCCAAATTTTCTGAGACCTCTGGCGGGTGATGCCGCGTCGCTTATCATTCTGTATCCTTTTTCCGAATTAAAGAACTATATAGTAGAATTACAGGGGGTGGCGGCGGAGAACCGTCGTTTGAAAAATACATTGACCGAAGTCAGCACACAACTATCAGCCATGGCCGAAGCGAGGCGTGAAAATCAGCGCCTGCGTGAATTTCTCGGCTTTGATGCGCCCGAAAACTCGCGGGTGTTGCCGGTTAAGATCGTTTCCATGGCAAATCAAATCTACCCGGTTTCGGCGCTGATAAATAAAGGCAGTGATGATTCGATACGGGTCGATCAACCGGTGATTAATCGTTTCGGTCTGGTGGGCAAAATAGTCGAGGTGATGCCTGAATTTTCGACGGTGCAGCTGCTGACCGACCCCTCCAATGCCGTCTCGGGCAGGGTCGCCGAAAGCCGTCAACTGGGGATAGTGCGTTTCTCGCCGGTACGCGGCATGTATTTCGACAATCTCCCGGCCGACGCGGAGATCTCAAAGGGCGACCTGATAATAACTTCGGGACTGGGTGGAGTATATCCGGCCGGGCTGTCGGTCGCCACGGTCGATTCGGTTTTTGCCGCCCGCGGCGCAATATTGAAAAGCGTCTATCTCAAACCGGCTGTAAACCTGAACGAGATCGACGAGCTGTACGTATTATTTAAAGAGAAACAATGAGCATTATACCGTACATAGTGTATTTATACCTGCTGGGTTTTCACGTGACGATCCTGTCGGACCTTACTTCCATATTCGGAGTCACGATCGATCTGGCGGCCCTGATGGTCTGCCTGATTGCGATTTATAAAAGCGAGTTGAAAGCACTCTGGTTCGCAATCGCCGCGGCTATTGTCACCGGTGCCATGAAGCTCGATATTATGCCGTGGGAAATGCTTTTTCTGGGGACATTGGCTCTGGCGGTGAGGCATCTGAGCGTACGGTTGAATCTCGATTCGACGGCGTCAAAGCTGTTATTACTGGCCGGCGGTCTTTTATTCCACCGTCTGGCCCTTACCCTGGCCATATCGCCGGCCGATTTTTTCACATTGCTTTACAGGTACATAATTCCGAGTGTCATATATACATGGTGCCTGGGATGGCTGTATTTCCTGTACCGCGACGGCCGCATGACGTGGGCCAAATTTAAGGCTCTGTTTTAAACTATGTCACCAACGGTTACCAATAAGGAAAATAGAATCATATTTGCGGGGGTTTTTGTCCTGGCGCTGATGCTTCTGCTGGTCGGAGGGTTGGTTTATCATCAGATTCTAAAACACGACCAGTTCTTTCTGGAATCGGAAAACAATCGCATCAGGGTTCAGCCGATCATTCCCAAACGCGGTTTGATTTTCGATCGCAATATGCAGGTTATCGCCGATAACCGGCTGTCGTTTACGGTCTCAATAGTGCCGTTTGAAACAGTGAATGGCGTTACGGTCCCGCGCCTGGCCGATCTATTAAGTCTGGATACGGCCGAAGTCGAAAAAAGATCCCGCAGTAATTTTGTCAGCAATTATATCCCGGCCCCAGTCAAGCGCGGCCTGGATATCGATGTAATTTCCATTCTCGAAGAACAAAGGCGCGATTATCCGGGCGTGACATATCGTGTGGAATCAGTGCGGCAGTATGAACGCGAGGTATCGGCGGAAGCCTTTATCGGGCATCTCGGAGAAATATCCGCCGAAGAAATCGATAAAAATCCCGAAA
This sequence comes from uncultured Ignavibacteriaceae bacterium, assembly GCA_964569945.1. Taxonomy (GTDB): domain Bacteria; phylum Zixibacteria; class MSB-5A5; order GN15; family PGXB01; genus CALAMC01. Next base: position 14,197 of record CAZMWI010000033.1, on the reverse strand, counting down.
ATAGCCCTCGCGCCGGAAGTATGATTGGCAAAAAAGGAATCGAAAAGGCGTACGATCAGAATCTCCGGGGCATAGAGGGAACCAACTATATGGAAGTCACGGCTCGGGGACAATTGGTCGGGCATTACGAGGGCAAGCCGAGCCTTCCGGCGGTCGCCGGTGACGATATCGTCCTGACCATCGACATGGATTTACAGCGGCGGATAGTACAGATTTTCGACAGCCTGCAATACAGCGGTGCGGTCGTGGCGATGGACCCCAGGACGGGCGAAGTGCTGGCGATGGCGACCTTCCCCGGATTCGACCCCAATATTTTCTCGGGCGTGATTTCCCCGGAAACCTGGCAGGAGATTATATCGGATTCGCTGCACCCACTGCTGAACCGTCCGCTGGCCGGGTTGTACCCGCCGGGTTCGACCACGAAACTTCTGACGGCCGGAGCGGCGCTCGAATCGGGGCTTATTACAGATATGACAACCTTTAAGCCGTGCCTGGGCGGAATGAGATTCGGTGACCGGGTATTCCGGTGCTGGGACCCGGCCGGTCACGGCAAGCTGAACGTCTATGGAGCCATCGAGCAGTCGTGCGATGTTTATTTTTATCAGGTGGGGCAGATTCTCGGGGTCGACAATTTTGGGTCGTACGCCCGAAAATGCGGATTCGGAAGGGAGACCGGAATAGATATCCCCGGCGAACTGAAAGGGATCGTCCCGAGTTCGTCGTACTATGATAAAATGTACGGACCGCGTGGCTGGACTCAATACCTCGTTTTGAATCTGGCTATCGGTCAGGGAGAGTTTACGATAACGCCACTTCAACTGGCCCAGTTTTACTGCGGGCTGGCCGACAATGGAGTCGTCTACCGGCCGCATCTGGTTAAGGAACTCATCCATCACGACGGTTCAGTCGAGAACGTACAACCGGAAGTCTCTTTCCACCTTCCTTTTTCGGAAAAGACGCTTGGTATATTGGAGACCGGCCTCGAACTGGTCGTGCAGGGTGAACATGGGACGGCCAGGCGGCTAAAGAATAAAAATTATCGTATTGCCGGAAAGACCGGGACGGCACAAAATCCGCACGGGGAAGATCATTCATGGTTTGCCGGATACGCCCCGGCTGACGATCCGCAGATTGTGGCGGTGGCTATCGTGGAAAACGCCGGACACGGTTCCGAAGTGGCGGCTCCTGTCGTAGGCGAAATTTTCAAGGCATTTCTGAATAAGACCGATTCGGTGTTGGCCGGACGAGATGCGGAAGAACAGTAATGAGTTTGAACTACCGACAGCTTGACTGGAAATTAATCCTGGCGGCATTGATCCTCACACTCATCGGCATAATATTAATTTATTCGGCACAGTACGACTCAATGACCGGACACTCTCTAAATTTTTACAAAAAGCAGGCGTTTTGGATGGTGGCGGCGTTGATCGTGTTTTCCATGCTGATACATCTGCCATTGAAAATGTTCGATTTTACAGCATACCTTTTTTATGCCGTCGCCCTGCTGCTGTTGGTGATGGTTTTCTTTGTCGGCCATTCACGTTCGGGTGCGGCCCGGTGGTTTGCTTTAGGGTCGTTTCACCTGACACCGTCGGAAATCGCCAAGTTGGCGCTGTTGGTGGCGCTGTCGCGGTTTCTGGCGTTTACAAAATTGCGCCCGGAATCGATCAGGAGGTTGTTCGTATCGGCGGCCATGACGGTAATCCCCGTTATGTTAATTTTAAAGCAGCCCGACCTGGGGACGTCGCTGGTTTTTGTGGGGCTTTTGTTCAGCCTCTGGTTCTGGTCGGGCCTGCCGGTTTTGTATTTATTATTTATTATCTCGCCGATTGTCTCACTTCTGGCCGCGTTTCACTGGATTACCTGGGTGGTGTATCTGGTGCTGTTGATAGCTGTCCTGCTTAAAACGCGTCCGTCGGTATTATTCAGCGCCGGAGTGGTTGTTACTAATCTGGCTTTCGGCATGATTACGCCGTTTTTCTGGAATCGGCTGGCCGATTATCAAAAGCTTAGAATTCTTACATTTCTCGATCCGGGCCGTGATCCGCGCGGAGCGGGGTATCAGATTATACAGTCCAAAATTGCCATAGGCTCGGGCGGTATATTGGGGAAGGGTTTCCTTGGTGGATCGCAAAGCCAGCTCAGATTTTTGCCCGAGCGGCATACCGATTTTGTTTTTTCCGTGCTCGGGGAAGAGTTTGGCTTAGTGGGGACGTTGATTGTCGTTTTCCTTTTCGGTTACATTTTCTACCGGGGCATTATGATTGCATCAAAATGCCGGTCGAAGTTTGCATCGTATTTGTGCTGGGGGGCGATGACAATATTGTTCTTTCAGTTTTTTGTCAATATCGGGATGACTGTCGGCCTGTCGCCAGTGACTGGACTGCCGTTACCATTTTTAAGCTATGGCGGGACATCGCTGTTGTTGTCGTGGACTTTGATCGGGTTCATGGTCCTGGCCGATTATTATTGGACGGAATATTAGGAGTTTGATATGCAGGTTTTAAAATATGGTTTTGTTATCTTGTGCCTTGCTTATTCTCTGGCGGCGGCTGAAAGCGACCCGGGTATTGCGGACGTATTGTCTCCCGATCAAATTTATGCGACGGAAAATATACAATCATTTAAGCAGAGCGGAACAGTGAAACTGGCCGGCTTGTCCGGCAAGTTTGAGTCGTACTTTAAAGCTCCGAACAAAATGTATCAGTCCATGGATATGAGCATCATGAAAATGGCGCAGGGCTGTGACGGTAGTGACGCCTGGATTCGCGACGCCAACGGGCAGCATGTCGAACTGACGGGCATGGAATACAAAAGCGTGATGAATTCGATTTATATCATGAACGGGACTTTTTTGAAAGACAAAGCCGACAAGCCGATATATGTGGGCCGGGACCTGATCGGCGTTCAGCCATATATCATATTTAAAGCCTATCCGCAGGGCGGTGACTCGGTATTTATGTATATCGGGGAAGCGACGGGGCGATTAGAGATAGTTAAATCGTACCTCGACGAAATTTCCCTTATGACTCATTTCGGTGATTATCGGAAGGTCGATGGTTTTGAAGTTTCGATGTTAAGCTGGACCGAATCATCGAACCCCATGCTCAACGACACCATGATAATCTCCGAAGCGAAGATCAACGTGGACGTGCCCGATTCGATTTTTGCCATGAATCCGGAAGTTGCGGAGGATTTTGTCTTTCCGCCCGGTGTGGACTCGGTCGTGATTCCGATTGTCTACGAAAGGGGATATATCGGCTTCCACGCGATGGTCAATGATTCTGTCAACGCGTTGTTTATTCTCGATTCGGGGGCGGGGATGAACGCACTCGACAAACGGTTTGCGGACAAGCTGGGGCTCGAAACGTCCGGTGACTTGCTGGCAAAAGGCGCCGCCGGTTACGGACAGGCGAGTATAACATCGCTGGACTCGCTGGATATCGGCGGGATCGAATTTCACAATCAAAAGGTGGCGGTTATCGATTTTTATTCTCAGAATTTGAGGTTCGGAGATGAGTTCGGAGGACTCATAGGGTTTGATTTCATATCGAGGTTTGCCATGAAGATTGATTTTTCAGAAAAGACGCTTACGGTGTATACTCCGGATACTGAAATTCACGAGGATTCGGCGGCGGCCATTCCTTTCAAAATGATGCTGAAAATTCCAATAATAGAGGCGAGTATCGGCGGCTGTAAAGGCGATTTCCTGTTTGATCTAGGTAACCCGTTGGGGATAATTTTGCGCAAATCGTTTTTGGACAGTTGCAAACTCGACAGTAGTATGATTGAATCCAAAGGGAATATGCAGTTGGGCGGGGTCGGGGGAACGACTTTCGCCGATATGGCGGTCGGGCATGATTTCAAAATCGGTGACGTCGAAGTCAAGACGGTTCCGCTCGTGATAGCCGAAGGTGCCCAGGGGCTTATCCGTTCGACCGAAGTGGACGGCAATATTGGGACAAACTTTCTGGAAAAATTTACGGTTCTTTTGGATTACACGGGTAGAAGCATTTACCTGCTGCCCGGTAAAGGCGAGTGAATTTAATAATTGGTTTTTTGTTGAAGCCAAATTTTATTTTGTGATTATAACGATTACATAAAACGATTAAATGAACAAGGTATAACATGCTGAAAAGCCGAATAGTTTTTTTAAGCGCCTGTTTGATTTTTCTGACATCAGCCGGGGCAGCGGTCGCCGACGATGCCGACCCGTACGGTTTTTTATCCAAGAAATTTATCGGCGCTCGTCTCGGTGTTTGGATAAACTCCGGGGATAGTCTTGCCCCGGGAAATAACAATGTCTCCAATACGACCTTTTACGGTGAATTCTTTTTCAGCCGCCATATTTGGCCTGCCCTGGCGGCCGAGTTTATTGTGGGGCTTTACGGCCGGGGCAACGTTGAGGTGACGGACGGGGGCAACACCTACCGCGGTCAACTTAGCATCTACCCGATACTTGTCACGGCGAAATTATATCCTTTGGCCGGAATCAAAGCGCTGCAATTAAAGCCGTACCTTCAGGCGGGGGGCGGCTTAATTGTCGGCAACCGCCCCACGTTCAGTTACATCGACGCTTATTATGGGTACGACGTGCAGCAACAGACGAAGGCCGATATAACCTACGTGCTGGGCGGCGGCTTCGATTTTCCGGTCGCAGACCAGATTGCGTTGACGACCAATTTCAAGTACACTCGAGCAGATTTCGGGGGCGATTTTGACGGTGCAAAAGATTTTTCCGGTTACCAGTTTACTATCGGGGCCGGATATATTTTTAGATAGTACACAATATTAAGTAAATCAGGAGGAAGAATGGCAATCAAGATCGGAATTAACGGATTCGGGCGCATTGGAAGGTTGGTGCTTAAGGCCGCCCGTGATAAGGACGTCGAAATTGTCGGTATCAACGATATAACCGACGCCGCTACCTTGGCGCATCTTCTGAAGTACGATTCCATACACGGCAAATATCCCGGTGCAGTCAGCAGCACGAGCAACGCTTTGGTAGTCGATGGCAAGGAAATCCCGATCAGCGCCGAGCGCGACCCCGCCAATCTTCCCTGGGACAAACTGGGTGCGCAAGTAATTGTTGAATCGACCGGTATTTTCAGGGATAAGGCCGGGGCCGGGAAACATATCACCGCCGGTGCCAAAAAAGTCCTGATTTCCGCCCCCGCCAAAGAGCCGGATGGAACATTCGTGATCGGTGTCAATGCCGACGAGTACGACAAAGCCAAACACAATATTATTTCCATCGGCAGCTGTACGACCAACTGTCTGGCGCCGATTACCAAGGTGCTAAATGATACATTCGGCATCGAAAAAGGCTATATGACGACCATACATTCGTACACCAACGACCAGCGCATCCTCGATCTTCCGCATAAAGACCTCCGCCGTGCCCGTGCTGCGGCGATGTCGATGATTCCGACGACGACCGGGGCCGCGCGCGCCATTGCATTGGTAATTCCCGACGTTAAGGGCAAGCTCGACGGTTGCGCTATCCGCGTGCCCACGCCCGATGGCTCGATGGTCGATCTGGCTGTCATACTGAAAAAGGACGGCAGCGTTGAGGACATCAACGGTGCCATGAAGAAAGCCGCCGAGGGACCGATGAAGGGCATCCTCGAATATTGTACCGACCCGATCGTCTCGACCGACGTGATCGGCAACTATCACAGTTCCATATTCGATTCGCTTCAAACCATGAGTTACGGCAAGTTCGCCAAGGTGTTCTCGTGGTACGACAACGAATGGGGCTTCTCGTGCCGCATGGTCGATATGGTCCAACGCATGGTGTAACATATTAGTACCCGTTGACAAACGAGGTTTGAGATGAATAAGCTTTCTATTTCCGATATGAATTACAGTGGGAAGAGGGTCCTGATCCGGGTCGATTTCAATGTGCCACTCGACGATCATCAAAGGATAACCGATGACCGTCGCATCGTAGCGTCGCTGCCGACCATTAAGAAAGTAATAAATGACGGCGGCAAGGCGATTCTCTGCTCGCATTTGGGACGCCCCAAAGGCAAGGTGGTGCCGGAGATGTCGTTAAAACCGGTCGCGGGGCATCTTTCCAAACTACTCAATCAGGAAGTCAAGTTCGCTCCTGATTGTATCGGGCCGGATGTTTCGGAGATGATTTATTCCATGAAACCGGGGGACGTCCTGTTGCTCGAAAACCTACGGTTTCATAAAGAGGAAACCGACAACGAAGTCGGTTTTGCGACGCAGCTGGCGGCTCATGCCGAAATGTACATCAACGATGCTTTCGGCTCGGCCCATCGCGCGCACGCGTCAACCGAGGGTGTCACGAGATTTATAAATTCATGTGCCGCCGGGTATCTAATGGAAAAAGAATTGAAATATCTCGGCGGAGCCCTGAGCGATCCGAAACGACCATTCGTGGCCGTGCTTGGCGGCGCCAAGATTTCCGGCAAGATCGAAGTGATCGAAAACCTGCTGGATAAGGTCGACGCCATACTTGTCGGGGGCGGGATGATTTTCACGTTTTTCAAGGCGATGGGCAAGAATATCGGTCAGTCTTTGCTCGAAGAAGACAAAGTCGAACTGGCCGGGGAAATTCTGAACAAAGCCAAAAAGAAAAATGTAAAGTTGATTCTCCCGACCGACTGTGTGGTCGCCGCCGAAATCAACGAAGCAGCCAAAAGCAAAGTAGTATCGGTTGACGCCATCCCCGACGATATGAAAGGGCTGGATATCGGTCCGGATACCCTTAGGGTATTTAAAGACGAACTGTCTTCTGCAAATACAGTTGTCTGGAACGGCCCGATGGGTGTCTTTGAAGTCAGCCAATTCGCCAAAGGAACGATCGAGATAGCCAATATTCTTGCAGAAATCACGGCCAAAGGTGCCGTCACGATTGTCGGGGGCGGCGATTCGGCGTCGGCGGTGAAGAAAGCCGGACTCGACGATAAATTAAGCCATATCTCGACCGGTGGCGGGGCTTCACTGGAATTTCTTGAAGGCAAGACTCTTCCTGGCGTGGCAGCTTTGTCCGAAGCAAGGGTGGTGGCATAAGATGAGAAAGACTATCATCGCCGGCAACTGGAAGATGAACAAGACCAATTCCGAGGCTATCGCTCTGGCCTTGAGCCTGGTCGAGAAGGTCGGAAGGTCTTCAAATGCCCGTGTCGTCCTGTGTCCTCCGTATACGGCGCTGGCCGACGTGGCCGATGCTATCAAGGGTTCGCAAATCGAACTGGGGGCTCAGAATATGTATGCCGCCGAGGCGGGGGCGTTTACGGGCGAGATATCGCCCGACATGCTCTTGACAATCGGATGCACATACGTTATTTTGGGCCACTCGGAAAGACGGCAATACTTTTCCGAGACCGATCAGACGGTCAACGCCAAGGTTAAGCTGGCGCTGGCAAAAGGCTTAAAGCCGATTATCTGCGTCGGGGAACTTCTGGAGGATCGTGAAGCCGGACGAACCGAAGAAGTCGTGGGTCGTCAGGTCGACGGGGCTTTGGACGGACTGGATGCGGAGCAAATCGGCAAAGTCGTAATCGCTTATGAACCGGTCTGGGCGATAGGGACGGGTAAAACAGCGACTCCCGAAATGGCCCAGGAGGTTCATGCCTTTATACGGTCGAAGCTGAAAAGCAGGGCCGGTGCAGTCGCCGACGATATAACGGTACAGTACGGCGGCTCGATGAAAGGCAGTAACGCGGCCGGGTTGTTGAGTCAGCCGGACATTGACGGCGGCCTGATAGGCGGGGCCAGTCTGAAAGCGGATGAATTTGCGAAAATAGTCGATAGTGTATAGTAAAGGAGTTTGAATTGTTTACTGCAATGATCGTCTTCCACACCCTGGTCTGCATTCTTCTGGTGATTGTGGTTTTGATGCAATCGGCCAAGGGGGAAGGCCTGGCCGGAGCTTTCGGCGGCGGCGGTTCGGGACTTTCCGGAGCCGTGTTCGGCGGCCGGGGAGCGGCCTCGTTTTTGTCCAAAGCGACGACGGTTCTGGCGATAGTCTTTATGCTTAATTGCGGTGTGCTGGCGTATATGTCGGCCAACCGAACCGGCGGCAGCAATGCTGCGGAAACTACGAGTTCCGCTGTTACTCGTGAGGCCGAAAAGGAGATGGAGCGCCAGGCAGCCCAGCAGCAGGTGACCCCTCCTCAGGAAGGCGAAGCAACACCGGGGCAGTTGCCACCGGCCAGTGATCAGCCGTCGGAACAGCCGACCACCACCAATCAGCAGCCGGCCACTGAAGGTACCGGTAAATAAGCGACAAGTTTGATTGCGGAAGTGGTGGAATCGGTAGACACGCTATCTTGAGGGGGTAGTGCTTCACGGCGTGGGGGTTCAAATCCCCCCTTCCGCATAAATATAGAAGGCTCTTCGGGAAATCCCAAAGAGCCTTTTGCTTTAGCCGTTTTTATTCTCCAAACTATTACACCATCGCGGCGGTGCAAAAGTTGCGAAGGTTGGGCAGTTCTTCGGCCAGTCCAAGCTTGGAAATGTACTGTCTGTCGACCGCGGATTTATTTTCATCGCGAATCTTATGGCTTTGGTCGTATTCGATCGCAAAAGCCAGATGCACTGCGGTCAGGACGTTTAAAATCGGGCTGGACGCCTTGCTCGGCCAATAGTGCAGTGCGACGGCTTCGAGGATGGTGTCGGGAAGGCCCCACAAGGACAGAAGGTGCGCACCGATTTCGGCATCGGTCACGCCGAGTATCTCGCGCTCCGCTTCGCAAATAGTAATATGTTTTTCTTCAGAGATGCGGATTGATTGCTGAAGCTCCTCCTGAAAGTGCAAAAGCATGACCAGCTTGCCGACGTCGTGCAGCATACCGGCCATAAGGGCGTCATCGGTCATGCGCGAGTGCAGTCCGAACGCGTTGGCGATGTGTCTCGAACTGGTACCGATCATCACCGAACGCGAATATATGGAATCAATAGAATATCCCGGAAGACCCGGATCCTGAAACTGGCTGAAAACTCCGGCTGCGAGAACGAGGCTGCGGATGGTGTCGAGCCCCAAAAAGTTGACGGCGTGCAGAATGCTTTCTATATGGGTCGGCAGGCCGAAATAAGCCGAGTTGGTCATTTGCAGAATTTTGGCCGTGATGGAAATGTCCTTTTTTATAAGGTCGGCAATCCGTCGGGGATTGGTGTTATCGTTGCGGAGTTCCTCGACGAGTCTATTGTAAATTTCGGGCGGACTGGGCAGCATATCGATTGTCGCGATGCGGATGTGAAGCTCCTCGCTATTGAGAAGTTCGCGCAATCCGAGGGAGTTTTCGATGAGTTTGCAGAGGGAATCGGCCTGACAGGGCTTAGCAATGTAGCGGTGCCCCACGTTGATGGCTTTGTAGACGAGGTCCCGGTCGTTGTTGGCGGTAAGTATTATTCGCAAAGCGCCCGGATTTTTCTTTTGTATGTTTCTTAATAGTTCGGGGCCGGTCGTGTCTTCGAGAACCATCTCACTGACGACGGCATCGAAATCAGTCGTGTTAAATAGCTTAAGCGCTTCATTTCCGGATTTGGCCAGTTTAATATCCCAGGTGTCCTTGAAATTGGCCGTTAATTCGCCCTGGTCGGGGGCATTGCCCGGATCGGAATCGATCAAGAGTATGCGGTGCATAGTTGTTGTATCCTCCAAATAGACAAGAAATTATGAAAAATTCCGGGTCGGGATTACCTTAGATGTTGCAGATCTAATGTATCTTTGGAATAAGGGACAGGCGCAAGCAGAGCTTTTGTGGAGCGCCTTTAAACCCAACCACACAATTATGATTATCGGTCAATTTTTGACACAATTCACTATGCGGGAGAAATAGGGTGCAGCGTTAAATATAGTATTAGAACATCTTATATTGAGTCCTTAACACGAAATTTTTGTTGATTGAAAGGATTTTGTACCATATAAAACCTCTATGAAACCGCATAAATATTGGATTATTGGGTTGGTGGTCTTGTTCGCTATGACAGCCCTGCCCCTGGCATCGCGGGCTCAGGATAAAGCGAAACCTTACAACCGTATGTGCATTACGTTTGACAATCTTCCTTCGGAAAATTACTATTCCCGCGAAGATCGTGAAGAAATTACCGATTCCATCCTGGCCGCGCTTGATAAGCATAAGGTCAAAGCGGTCGGTTTCGTGATTGGCGATTATGTGGCCGGGGACTGGGACCAGCTCGTCAAATGGCTTGACCACGGGCATATTCTGGGATTCGAGACGTTCTCAGGACAGAACGTCTACGATGCTCCGCCGGAAGCGTTCGTCGGCGATATAGCCAAGGGTCGCGAGGCGATAGAAGACCTTCTCGAGACGTACAAGATAAAGGAACGATATTTCCGATATCCCCTGCTGCACTATGGCGACGAGTACGATGTCAAGAACCAGATTAATAAATACCTCGATGAGAATAATATTACGGTCGCTCCGGCGACTATACTCGTTGAAGATTTCGTGCATAATATGTCGCTGGAGAATCTCCTGAAACGCCGCGATACGGCCGGGGTCGGACAGCTCCGGGCGGAGTACATCGAACATATCCTGGCCCGGGTGGCGTCGGCCGAAGACCTGGCCAAAGAAGTGGTCGGGAGGCCGGTGCGGCATATCATGCAGCTGCGGGCGAATCGTATCAACTCGCTATTTCTCGACGACATCCTGACCACGCTCGAAGAAAAGGGCTATAAATTCATATCACTGGGATATGCTTTAAAAGACAAAATTTATCAGAAGCAGGACAATTACTACGGCCATAAAGTCGTCTCGTTTCTCGACCGCATTCGCGAGTCCAAGGTAGAGGAAAAGAAATAGCCGCTTTAGTTATTTATCTGCGCGGCACAATATTTTTGACAATTCGATTCCGTTTTGCTATATCTTGTAAAACCGATGCGAATAAAGGTCAGCCGGGCGTTTGCACTGCAAACACCGGATGGATAGATTTGGAGTGAATATGGATATTTTCGAATTTGCGATGAAGATGGAAGCCGATGGTAAGGCGTACTATGAAAAGCAGGCGGAAGCCACTCCGGTTCAGGAGTTGAAGGATATTCTCCTGCAGCTTGCCGAAGAAGAGGGCCGTCATTATGAAACATTCCGCCGAATGAAAGAAGACCCCTCTGACATTTCCGGGTCTAACCTCCTGACTGGTTCCGAGACGCTGAAAAATGTGCAGAATATATTCCAGCAGCTTTCGGCGGCGTCGGACCGGGAGCCGTTCGGTGACGAAGTCATCGAGACGTGGAGGACGGCCCAGCAGATTGAAGTGAAATCCGAGCAGTTTTATCGGGAGAAAGCCGATCTCGAAAACGATGCGGCTCGTAAGAAAGTCTTTTTGAGAATTGCGCAGGAAGAAAATGTCCACATGCAGATGATCGACGGGATCATAACTTACTTAAAACATCCTCAGACGTTTGTCGACAGCGCGCAGTTCAAGAATTTCCGGAGCCTCGAAGGTTTCGGAATGGATGAATAGATATTATAGTATTATTGCATAGCCAGCGCGAATTCATGCGCGGTGCGTTTGATGCGGTGAGTGATTTCTTCCGGCGTCGGGACCAATTCGGCGGTTGTCAGGCTGCCGCTTTTATGATCTATCTTTTCGAATATCTGGCTGTATAGTTGAAAGATTACTTCGAGACTGAATTGATATTCGGGACTTAGATGGGGGTATATTTTAAGCGACATTTTCTCGACTCGTCCGTGAAAATATCCGGCGATTGATTTATATGCTCCGACCAGATTGCGGAAAGCGAGGGCAACCGGTCCGCCGGAGGCGATTTGTTTCAGGTCGGACATTTTCAGCGAGTGGCGTTTTAATAAAGAGTCCGGAAAATAACACAAACCGTCTTTTATGTCTTTCTGGAAATCACGAATAATATGCACGAAATAGGCGAACAGTGCCAGCGGCCGGGCGGCGGCGCGGATATCGAACGCCGGCGGGATGTAATTATCGCCCGATTTGGTGACACCGCACAGGTGCATAAAAACCGATGCCGGCGAGATGGCGGCGCCCTCACAGTAGCGCAAAAATCCCAGCAGGCTCGGGAAACCGTCATGGTGCAAATCGTACAACATAGACTTGGCCAGTCTTTCCCACGGCCAGACCGGAATCGCGAAGCGGTGCATCGTTTCGAGCAGATGGTTTTGATCGTCGTCGATGGGGTTGTTCGACATTAACGCCGCGATCCAATCATTAATCTGCAGGTCGATGGCGGCTGTGATATCTGGTGATTTACGATTCGGCGAAGACTTATAATTATCGACCAGATCGTCGAGCCAGCGCATCGATTTGTAGCAGGTTTTGAAAGCCCGGTAGCGGTCGTCATCCCAGAAACGCGCTGCGATATCAAGTATCGGATTAGCCAGGATGCTGGTTATATCCAGCCGGGCGAGAAGGCGGGCTTTGTGGTCAGACGCCGGGATCATAAATTCCTCCGATTGAATTAGCGGGATAATAAGAAATACCGACAATCAAAACAAGACTAAAATAGTCCCCAAATGGGATATTCCCGTAAAAGGGGCTTTTTGGTCAGAGTATTAGGCCACTTTTTTCTGGAGCTTCTCGGCGATGACTTCTTCTTCGATATTTTTCGGCAACGGCCGGTAATTGAGGAATTCCATCGAGAAACTGGCTCGTCCGCTGGAGAGGGTGCGAACAGTTGAGGCGTAGCCAAACATCTCTTTGAGCGGGACGGTTCCGTTGAGCTTCTGCGAGCCTTTGCGGAAACGGCGAAGCTTTTCGATTTTGCCGCGACGGCGGTTGACGTCGGCTATTATGTCGCCCATGTATTCATCGGGCGTGTTGATCTCGATTTTCATTATCGGTTCCAAAAGCTGTGGCCCGGTCCGGTGGATGATCTCGCGAAGCGCCTGGGTGGTGCAGATACGGAAAGTCATCTCGCTGGAGTCGACTTCGTGGTAGGAGCCGTCGATAAGCACGAATTTCATGTCGATCATCGGGAAACCGGCGATCAAACCTTTTTCGGCGGATTCGCGGAAGCCTTTCTCGACGCCGGGAATATATTCGCGGGGGATGCGTCCGCCGGTGACGAGATTGACAAATTCCAGTCCCTGGCCGGGATTAGGTTCCAGACGGAATTCTATATGAGCGAACTGGCCCTTGCCGCCGGTTTGCTTCTTATAACGATATTTGTGGCTGAATTCTGAGGTTATCGTTTCGCGGAAGGCAACCGCCGGCTGGCCGACTTTGACAGCAACTTTGTGCTCGGTTTTCAGGCGGTCGATGATGACGTCGAGGTGCAGTTCACCCATGCCGGAGATAATCGTCTCGCCGGTCTCATCATCGAATTTGGCGTTGAACGAAGGATCTTCGAGAGCGACGCGGCTCAACGCCATGCCCAGCCGGTCACGGTCTTTTCTGTCTTCGGCTTCGATGCGTAAATCGAGCACGGTTTCCGGATAGTGAATGCTTTCGAGCAGTATCGGGTCATTTTCGTCGCAGAGCGTATTCCCCGTCGAAGTGGTTTTAAGGCCGATCAAGGCGGCGATGTCACCGGCTTTGATTTCGGTCATTTCCTGGCGAGCCCCGGCGCGGATACGCATAATCCGGCCGACGCGCTCCCGCTTGCCGGTTGTGGAATTGAGAATATAGCTGCCGGCTTTGAGTTCGCCCGAGTACGCCCGGATGAACGTCTGCTGGCCGACGAACGGATCGTTGATAATTTTAAAGGCTAGCGCTGAAAACGGAGGCTTGGATGAAGGCCGTCGCGTGAGAGTCGTCTCGGGATCGTTGATGTCATGGCCCCGGACAGAACCACGGTCGATTGGCGATGGCAAATAATCGACGACGGCATCGAGCAGAAGTTGTATGCCTTTGTTCTTGAATGCCGAGCCGCAGAAAACCGGGGTGATGCAAAGCCCAAGAGTCGCGGTGCGGGCGGCACGATAAATATCTTCGGTCCTGATTTCTTTTTCGTCGAGGTACTTGCTCATCAGGTCGTCGTCGTAGTCAGCGAGAGTAGTAATTAGCGCATCGTGAAGCTCTTTGGCGCGGGGGAGAAGGTCATTGGGGATATCTTTTTCGACCCGCTGAAGGCCGTCATAGAACGTGGCTTTCATCGTAACGAGATCAATGATGCCCTCGAATTTTTCCTCATCACCGATGGGCATCTGGAAAGCCAGAGCATTAGCGCCGAGCGTTTCGTTCATCTGGTCGATGGTCTGAAACATATCGGCCCCGGCGC
>CAZMWI010000032.1:0-22427 GCA_964569945.1 uncultured Ignavibacteriaceae bacterium | reverse complement strand
GTCGTGGCTTGACAGGTACGAATTGGAACCATATATATTATACAAGGCCGTGAAATGTAAGAATATCCGGCTGAAGGAAGTCCCGATAACGATATATTATCATCAGGCGGCGCGGGAGTATACCAAAATGCGGCCATTTCGGGACTGGTGGCGGCTGGCAAGACCGATGATCTTTTTGGCGCTGAAGATAAGGAAGTAGCATGATAAAAATAGACTTTACCGGCAAGACGGTTCTGGTGACCGGGGGCGCGGGATTTATCGGCTCCAACGTGGTGGCGCGGATAGTGCGTACCGGCGGCAAGGTGATCGTGCTCGACGACCTGTTCACCGGCAGCCGGGATAATATTGACAAGGACGTGCCGTATGAGTTCGTCGAGGGGTCGGTGTGCGATTACGAGTTGGTGCGCGATCTTATGGCTCGTTCGGACCTTGTCTGTCACCTGGCGGCACGAAATATCATTATTTCGACCAAGAACCCGATGGAGGATTATAAAGTCAACATCGGGGGGACGCTCAATATCCTGATGGCGGCGCGTGAAACCAAACCGCAGCGGATAGTCTATTCCTCGTCGGCGTCGATTTACGGAAATCCGCGAATTCTCCCGATTCCCGAGGATGAAGCGCCGGTGACTTTTTCGCCATATTCGGTGTCGAAACTGGCCGGTGAAAATTACTGCTACGCATTTTACGAGACATTTTTTGTGCCGGTCGGGGTAGTGCGGTACTCCAACATTTATGGACCGAAACAAAATCCGGCTAATCCGTATTGCGGTGTGATTTCTAAATTTATCGCCGCGATAGACGAGGGCAATGCGCCATCGGTTCACGGCGACGGAATGCAGACCCGGGATTTCACGTACATCGATGACGCCGTCGACGGGACCTTATCGGCCTTGTTGTCGCCTCGCGCCGAGGGGATGTCTTTCAATCTGGGGTCCGGGACCGAATCGACGATAATGGAACTGATCGGTCATCTGGCCGACCTGATGGGTATCGAAGTTGTGCCGGAGCATATTGATCGCCGGGATATCGACAATATTCGGCGCCGGGTGCTAAATATCGAGCGGGCTCGTACCAGATTACGGTGGCAACCCCAGGTGACGTTTCGCGAGGGGTTAAGGCGCACGGTGGAGTGGTATCGGACCCTTAATCGTAAGCCGGGCTAATTTTCAGACTCTTATGTCGTCGCACGTGCCGTTCAGAAAGGTTCTTCTCGGATTTTTCCTTGCATCGCTGATCATACGCCTGCTGTTTATATTCGTCAAAGATCAACCTCCCGTTATGTGGGACGCGCGCATATATTCTTCGTGCGCGGTCGGGCTTCTCGATTATGTCGAAAACGGGGGTACGTACGGTCATCCCGAAAGATATCAGGCGGCTGATTCGCTGATACATAGAGCCGAATTCGTCACGGCCATGCAGAAATATATCAAGGGCGAGTGGATAGAATGGTTGTACTATTCGCAACCGAACCTGGCGCAGGCGCAGGAATATATATTTCTTTCTGGACCGGTGTATCCGGCGCTTCTGGCGGCGGTTTTTGCGACGAATTTAAGCACGGATTTTGAAATTGTACGAGTCATTAATTGTATTGTCGATTCGCTTTCGGCGGTGCTTCTGATGATGATCGCGGTGCGGCTTTTCGGGCGAAAGATTGCCGTGCTGGCCGGAATATTGTATGCCGTATATCTTCCATTTATAATGCAGTGCGGGGTTATTACGCCGGACCTTTTGACGACTTTTTTGATTCTTCTGACGTTTCTCTTAATTCTGGATTTTTATGAGAGAAGGAAACTTCTATATTTGTACCTGACAGGATTGTGCCTGGGACTGCTGGCCATGAACAAGCCGACAGCGTCTCTTCTGTTCGTGCCGTTTATTGCGGGTTTCCTTTACGATCAGCGAGCTAATATTAAAGGGGCGTTTATTTCGATTGTCAGGGCGGCGGTGCCGTTTGCGATAGTTTTGATTCCCTGGGTGGTAATTAGTACGTCGTATTACGGGCAGCTGTCTATCCGCGACCCGGAGTATTCCGGGGCGAATTTCCGTTCGAGCTCGTCGATAAAATATGAAGGTTATGATCTCGATTATACCGAGCCGGATTTCTGGACGTACCCGGTGGGACACATGATTTTGGACGATCCGGTCGGATACGCGCATTTGCTGGTTGAGAAATTCGACCGTCTCTGGCAGAAACCGTACAATGATTTCAATGAATCGTTCGTTATCGGCCCAAGTTTGTCAGGGGGAATTCATTTTGTGATTGTCGTGGCGGGTTTATTCGGTGCGTTCTACTGTTTCTTCATGCGAAAAAGAGGGTATTTATATCTGTTTCTGATTCCGGCGTATTATACGGTCGTGCATATGATCTTCCATTCGTTACCGCGCTATAATTTGAATGCCATGCCGCTGATGATTCTGGCGTCGTCGGTGGTATTTATTGCGCTTTATAAGTATATCAATGATCGAAAAGATTATGCAAAGACGCTTTTAATTGCGGGGTGCCTGACCCTCGCGTTTGTGCTACCGGTAAAATTTGGCGCGGAAATAACCGGCGGAATGACCGGAGCGGTCTTGATGATCGTGCTGAAGGCTATCTTGTTGGCGCTGGGGATTTATGTATTGTACGTTATAATGGTGCCGCCATTTAACAAGATTCGTGCGCGGAATTTGATTTTATGGCCGGGAATAATTTTGGCTGTCGCGCTTTTGGTGGCGGCGTCGGCATCGGACAGCTGGGCCGAGTGGAAGGTCCGGCTGGACCGGCCCGGTCAGAGGGCCGGGATCAGGATTTATGTGCCGGATGATATCCGTCTGGTGCCGGGGGAATTGTTCAGGATCGGCATAGATATTACAGCTCTGCGCGATAAATACGATCTATTCTATGTCACTCTCAACGGCGAAAAGGTCGGATTTATGGCCGGGGAAAAACCGCTGACAGATTATTATTATCCAAAGTTCGGATACACGGTTTTTCAGCAAATGCTCGATATACCCAAGGTTGAGATGCGGTCGTGGTCTTTTATCAGCATGGACCCGCAGGCGTTCAATTATATGCTGGACCGTGACGGCTATATCGAAATCGAACTGGAAAGCAGCGACTCGCTCGCGGCCGATAATGGTTATATAGATTTTTATGGGGGGTATAGAACAGCTGATAAAGGCCATCTCTATTTGCCGGGGACACATTACTCGTCGGCGGAACGTCTGCTCGACAAGGGCGATCCGAGAGTCTGGCTGGATTATAAACTTTCTTCCGATTCGGCGATTTCATATTATATTGACGGAAAGACGGGAATGCAAACGACGAGCGATGATCTTTCTGACGAGTTTGGCCGTCAGCGTGGCCGCTATCATGTGATTATCGAGGTCAAGCGGCTGGATAAGAACAGATACTATTTTTAGGAGTTAAATATGAATATCGGTGTAATCGGCTGCGGTTACTGGGGACCGAACCTGATTCGAAATTTCAATGCCCTGAAGACTGCGAAAGTTATGGGTGTATCGGACCTCAGACCGGAAAGGCTGGAATATATTTCGAGGCTGTATCCCGGTGTCGAAATCCTCGCGACCGATTGTAATGATATATTGAAAAGCGATAAAATCGACGCGGTCGTGATCGCGACGCCGGTTTCGACCCATTTCCCACTGGCGATGGAAGCGCTGGATCACGGCAAGCACGTACTTCTGGAAAAACCGCTGACGGCGACGTCGGAACAGGCCGAAGTCCTGATCGAGACGGCCGAAAGAAAGAAGCTGGTTTTGATGGTCGATCATACGTTTATCTATACCGGTGCGGTGCGTAAGATCAAGCAGATTATCGACCAGGGGGACCTCGGCGATATTTATTATTTCGATTCGGTGCGAGTTAATCTGGGATTGTTTCAGCATGATGTCAATGTCATCTGGGATCTGGCGGCGCACGATGTGTCGATCATGGACCACCTGCTGAACCTTCCGCCGCGGGCAGTGTCGGCGACCGGTATGGCACATTTTGAAGAAGAAATCGAAAATATGGCGTATATTTCGGTGCAGTACGATAATAATATAATCGGACATATCCATGTCAACTGGCTGGCGCCGGTGAAAGTCCGAAAGACGCTTGTCTGCGGCTCGAAGAAGATGATCGTCTACGATGATACCGAGCCGTCGGAAAAAGTCAAAGTGTATGATAAAGGCGTCGACTACGTAGATAATAAGGAACAGGTTTATGATATTCTCGTGCAATATCGAACCGGTGATATGACGGCGCCGCATATAGATTTGACCGAGGCGCTGACTTTGATTTCGGCTGAATTCGTGGCGGCTATCGAAGACAACCGCAAGCCGCTGACGGATGGTGCGGCGGGTTTACGCGTTGTTAGAATTCTTGAGGAGGCTAATAATTCACTCAAAGCCGGAGGACGGGTGATCGAGTTATGAAAAACGTGACGATAATCGGCGATGTCAAAATATATGATAATGTCAATATCGGCGAGGGCTCAATCATATACGGCCCGGCCGTGATCGGACAGCCGCCGCGCGGTAAGATCGAAGGCGAACTGGCGCTGGCGATCGGCAAAAATGCAGTGATCCGGCCGTTTACGACTATCTATGCGGGTTCCGAAATCGGAGACAATTTCCAATGCGGGCAGGGGGCGTCGATTCGTGAGGATAACAAAATCGACAATAATGTTTCGGTCGGGACGCACGCCGTGCTGGAATATGAGAACGTAATAGGGGAAAACACGCGGATTCATACGGGATGCTTTTTGGAAATGGTGACGCTGGGAAAGTTCGTGTTCTTGGGGCCGCACGTCGTTTTCACCGATGATCCGCACCCGATGGGCTGTCCAAAGTGGAAAGAGTGCGGGGGCGGGGCGGTTGTCGGCGATATGGCTCGTATCGGGGCCAATTGCACGCTACTGCCGGCGATAAAGATAGGCAAAGAGGCGCTGATAGGGGCGGGGTCGGTGGTGACAAAGGATGTGCCGGATAAAATGGTGGCGGCGGGCAATCCGGCCAAAGTAATCAAGTCGGTCGATGAATTGAAGTGCTGGATCAACGCCTTCGAACGGCCATACGTCTGGCCGCCGTACTCGGATAAATAATCTTTACCATGATACATCGAAAAATCCTAACCGCAGTGTTTTCGTACAATGAAGGCGAAAAGCTAAAGAAGCTGGTTGAATCTTTTCCCGAAGACAGACCCTATGATATTCTGTTTGTCGATGACGGCTCAGCCGACGGAAGTTATGAATTTTTGAAGAATAAAGATTATTTCCTGATTCGACACGATAACAATTCAGGCATCGGGGCGGGGATAAGAGAGGCTATTGAATTCGGTCGGGATAAGGGCTATGAGATAATTGTCATCATGGCCGCTAACGGCAAGATGCTTCCGGAGGAGATCGAGCGGCTTGTGGACCCGATACTAAATGAAAATTATGACTACATACAGGGCTCGCGTTATCTCGAGGGCGGGAGTTCGCCCAATTTGCCGCTGTTTAGAAAAATCATGATAGGGCTGTTTACCAAGATGGTCAATGTGGCGACCGGATTTGGAGGAACCGATGTCACATGCGGATTCAGGGCGTATAAATTGTCATTATTCGACGATCCCCGTTTCAATATTAATCAAAGCTGGCTGGGAAAGTACGAGATGGAATATTATATACACTATCATGTTCTTGCGGGCGGATATCGCATCAAAGAGGTCCCGGTGTCAATGGTCTATCCGAAAGAGAAGAAGAATTACAGCAAGATCAAACCGCTGACGGGGTGGTGGTCGATGGTTCGGCCCTGGTTATATCTTATTTCCAAAATTCGTCGATAGCTGGAACAAAATATATTTTCGGGCGTACTAAAGAGTGAAGTAGTCCGGAGGAAGCATCTCGCATTCAATCAGGTAACTCGCGGGATGCCGGAGTATAAGACCCGGCTCAGGGATGAGCCGGGTTTTTATTTTGGGTAATATTGTTTTGGTTGACAGTCCGTTTCGACGTTCTATTTTGTCGGTTGATAGGATATGCTTAAGAATATAATTAAAATCCTGGCCATTGTGATTCTTACCGGCGGAATTGTGGCTATATCGGTGATGAAATCATCGATTTCGGCTAAACGCCAGTCGGTCGAGATCGAAAAGATGAAAGAGCGGTTTTATACGTACCGTGACAGCGTCTTTTTAAGACAGCTCGATGACTCGACCCGCTATTACGTCGATTCCATATTGAAGGTTGAAATATATTATGGAAACCAGCTGGACAGCCTGAATAATTACTATGATTCACTCTTAAAGGCCCAGCAGGTGGCGCAGCAGAAGGAGCAGACGGCCGCCAAGCCGGCGCAAACTGCGCGCAAGACGGTCAAGAAACCTCCCGCCAAAGATCCGACGGTAGAAGCAATAAAATACAATTACAATCGGATGCTCAAAGGATTGCCGACAGACTTAACTCCTTATGAAAAAAGGGTTTCGGTCAAAGAAATCCTTATAACGTTATCCCGGCAATTCAAGGTTTCTCCGGATTCGGTGAATCACATTATTAACTGATTAGGCGCATTTCCTGCCTGACGTAATTCCGATAATCCCGCACGTTTTTTCGCAAATATTGCGTTTAACCTTCTTTTGCCTTGACTTGGGCCAAGTTAGAGAATAAAATACATATAGCAAAAAATGCGACATCTTTGATTTGCCTGCTTCTTTTCGGCTGCTTATCCCGGTGGGGGGAAAAAGAGGAGTCAGCCGTAAGATTACTATCTGCCGCCTCATATGATTCGTATCATATATGAGGATAATTTGAGCCTCACAGTCATTTAGAATCGTTAAGGAGGTGGTGCTGATTATCATTATCATATTTCCAACCCCAACTTGCCGTCAAACATGCCTCACGTAAACAGGTTAAGGGGAGACATTATGCCTGCGAGAAAAGAGAAAGAGAAATTTGCAAAAGCGGCCGTCAAGGATTGCTGGCATCCTTATGGGCTGCAGGGATTGGCACCCGAAAAATTTGCGCATATCACCACCATGATTCTCAGCGGAAAGCATATTCTTTTGGGAGTCAGATATACGAAAACATCGGGCGCCGCCGTTTCTGCTCAATAATTCGATAGTGTTATTTTAGCTCGGATTCGTTCGAGAAAGTTTTGTACCACAGTTGCGCGCTTAGCGACTGTGGTATTTTAAATATTATTTTCAAATTGACAAACTCAGACAAGTCAACCATATTTGCCGCCAATTGACCATAAATTTTCGAACCAATGGGGATGCCCGGGGTTAAAACATCGTAATGAATGGTCGCCTCACACAAGCTTTAGTTCTGGTAGTTATCGCGATCGCGGTGGCTTTTATAACCAACGCCACGCGGCACGAAAATCTCGCTTTGATCGGCAACTGGCCGTCGATTTCGGGTTCCGATTCGATCATAGTGCCTCCGTCGGCCGAAGAGGGCGATCCTCCTTTCATTTCCCTCGATGAAGCGGCGGCCAAATTCCAAACTCCCGAAGTTATATTTGTCGATGCCCGGTATCCCGAGGACTTCTCCGAGGGGCACATTCGCGGGGCTATCAACCTTCCTTTTGAGGAACTCGATCAGTACTGGGACAAAGTGGCACCGACGATTCCCAAAGATCGACCGGTGGTGGTGTACTGCTCCGGGGAGGAGTGCGAATTGTCTTTGATGCTGGCGCGAGAGATGATTGCCCAGGGGTGGAAAGATATTTATGTCTTTTTCGGCGGCTGGCGTGAATGGGAGAAATCAAAACTGCCGACTGCCGGGGGAGAGATGGAATGAGCGGCCGTCAATCAATCTGGCATAACGATTACCTGAATCTGGTCGTACGGTTGTTTGTCGGGATTGTTTTTATTTATGCGTCGATAGACAAAATAGCCGATCCGGGGCAGTTCGCGAGGATAGTTTATAACTATCATATGGTACCGGGGACGCTGATCAATATTTTCGCTCTTATACTCCCGTGGGTGGAATTGCTTTGCGGAATAGCATTGATACTGGGCATTTATAAAGACGGCAGTGTTCTGCTGTTGAATCTTCTGGTGCTGGCATTCCTGATCGGAATAACCGTTAATTTATTCCGGGGGGTTAATCTTGAGTGCGGCTGCTTTACAGTGAGTTCCAAGGCGACAGAAAGCTCGCTGGAGCTTTTATTCCGCGATCTCGGGCTTTTGGTGCTTACGCTTTACCTGTTTGTCAGCAAGTCAAAGAAGTTTGATCTTATCGGACGCCGGGCTTAGTTTTTCAGAATAGTCGGCGTAATCATTATCAATAAATCGGTCGAATTCTTTTCTTTAGAAGAATGGCGGAATAAGTTGCCCAGAATCGGGATTGATCCCAGGAAAGCGACTTTCTTGACGGTTTCTATTTCGTTCTCTTTTAAAAGCCCGCCCAGGACGGCTGTCTCGCCGTCTTTAACCCGAACCATTGCGGTAACCGCTCTTTCGGATGTGATAGGTTTCTGGTTTTCGACCGGTCCCGAATATCCGATGATCTCGGCGATGACGGGGTTCACGTCGAGCAATATGCTGCCGTCTTTGGAAATATGAGGGACGACTTTAAGCGTGATGCCGACTTCCTCGTCCTGAAAGGTGACGATGTCCTGTGTCGCTCCGGCTTCGCTGAAGCGGTTGATGGTCTGTATCGGGATGACGGTAGTCACTTTTATTTCGGCCTCGTGGTTGTTGAGAGCGGTGATGCGGGGGTCCGATACCAGCCTGGAGTTGCCGTTCTGCTGGAGGAAATCGAGGACGGCGCTTACTTCGTCAATAGAAAGCGTGCCCCATTCCCAGCTGTTGTCGCCGACGTCGCGGCGTCCGAATGATTTTATTTCAGAAGTGGTCCCGGTGCTAGTGCCGGTTGTCCCGTCACCGCCGGAACTCTGGAGGTCTCCAAAACGAGTGGTCAGCGAGGTGGGCCAGTTGATGCCGACAACGTCCTCATCGGAAATGTTGGTTTCGATGATTTTTACATGGATCGATATCTGGGCTTCGGGCACATCGATGCTTTCTATATACTCGACCACTTTCTGTGCGACTTCGGGCAGGTCGATGACCGACAGGCGGGTAGGCGTGCTCTGGACGTATTGTATGCCACTGTTTCCGGATTCCTCGATGATGACAATTTTACCCTTGGGGGATAAAAGCTCCTGAGCGGCATTGATGGCGGCTGAAGGAGATATATTATCGAGTTCGACCGTCCTGGAGATGGTTTCGCCGATGATGTCCTGTTCAAACGGTTTGACGATGATAATATCGCCTTTTTGATAGTAATTGTACCCGTTGGCGAGCAGGATGGCATCGAGGGCGTCCTTAACCGTCACGTTTTCGAGTCGCAAAGAGATATTGGCATTGGCTTCGCCGGAGATAACGATATCGAGGCCGTGCTCTTCGGCGATCATCGACAGTACGGTCGAGATCGGCAGCTGATCGATATTGAGCGTTGTAGTATCTGACATAGCCGCCGGATCGGCCGAAGCTTTCAGGCCGGGCAGTAACAGGACTATCGCGATAAAGAATATATACTTTTTCATGTTTCACCCCTGGTAATTTGTATCGAGAATTGGGAACCGTCTTGTTCCATTACGACCTTGTCTTTTTGTATGTCGACGACCCGGGCGCCGGCGATTTTATCTCCAACATGAACTATATTCTTGTTAATTACCGCGACGGTCGTTTTGGCATTTATGACGACGCCATTGAGGGTCCATTGCGGAGCGGGGGCATCCGTCGATCCGTTGCCATTATCGGCCCGGGCATAATAGCGGCAAAACGGATCACTTCCCCAGGGGAGGGAACTGTAATATTTAATGTCTATCGATTGCTTCGCACTTGCGGGAATCTTCTGAGCGGCCGGAGCTGGGTTGTCGATGGATGTATCAGTATGGTTTTTATCCGTACCGCCGGGAAAGTTTGCGAGGCCATATATTATAGCTGCGACCAGCAGAGCATATATAATTATTTTGCGTTTAGCTTCGTTCATCAGCTTCCCTTTATGGTTCCCAGAACGGCCTTGAAACCATACTGCACGTCGGACGTGCGGCTTTCATTGAGATGGTTGTATATCCGGCAGAAAGTCAGGCCCTTGTAGAAATTTTCGGCTTCGATCTTTTTTATCAGCTGGCCGACCTGGAAAATGGTACCATCGAGTTTCAGGCCAATTTCAAGCACCTGCGGACGGTTGTCATCGGGCATCTGCCGGTTCAAGAAGAGCAGTTCTTCGACCGAAGGCGTGATTTCCTTTATGGTGACATCGCTCTGGCGGGCCATAGCTTTGATTCTGTCAAAAAGCGTCATGACGTCTTTTTTGGGAATAAGTTTGGACAGAAGCCGCGACTTTTTGACGTCGATGGCATTGCGCGAATTGTAAAAATCCGGCAGGGTCAACATTATCCGGTTGAAATCGGCCAGTTTAGCCTGAGCTTCGCCAATATTGCCTTTAATATCGTTTTCTTTGTGGCTGGCGGGAATCGCCAGAAACAGACCCCAGGCCAGCAATATGACGGCTGATATACCCAGAGTGAGGTAGTGTCTCAGTTTCATATTGCGGTCCTCATGTCAATCTGGAAATCGACAATGAAACGGCCTTTGTCATATTTTTTCGAGTGACGTTTAAGGGTTACCAAGTCATAGAAAGGCGACTTTTCGAGCTCGGCGATATATTCGGCCAGAACGACTTCGGGCGGAGGATCGTTGGAAACGACCTGTCCGATCAAAGTCAGGTCGAGCAGACCCTTTTCGTTACTCAGGTCGTACTGCATGAGTTTGATTTTCCATGGCGTTATGAGCGACAGCTCTTTCAGGTTCAAGTGCAGAAAAGTCGGGTTGTTTTCGAGGAGTTTCAGCATTTCCTGATCGTTGGTGATTTGTCTTTTAATCTGTTGATACATCGTGTACGACGTCGAATTTTCGAAATTGGAGATTTGCTTCTGCAGGCCGTTCAGTTTTGACTGCTCGATAGTAATGGAGGATTTCCACGACATCCATACGCCGAGCAAACAGAAGACCAACAGCGCCAAACCGGGTACGGCCAGGCGGTAATATTTTTGTTCAGCTTGAATCTCTTTAAGCTCGGGAGGGAGGAAATTTAACAGTTTGTAATCCGCCATCGCCAGCGCAATAGTGCCGAGGGAGCGCATCATGGCGTCGCTTTCGGCGGATTGTTGCGACATTGCCTTTTTCCGCAAATCCTGAGAGATGTTTTTAAATTCAATTCCGAAGCGTTCGCTTAAGTCGGTGAGTGAGTTATCGCGACAAGTGACGTCGCCGTACATATAAATCGCGCGCGGGGTGGCACTGGGATGCAAGCCGGCATAATAATCGAGAGAATTTTGTAACTCAGTTAAAAGAGTGTCAAAGTAGCGGTCGATGATAGCGCCGCCAGTGGTTTCGGCCTCGGGCAACGGTGCGCTCAGGGCGATATTGTGGACGAATGTCAGGCGATGTCCGAGGTAAAAACCGATTTCGGTTTTGGACGGACCCGAACGCACGAGCACATAGACTTCGTCTTTGCGAAAATCTTTAAGGCCGAGCAAAAGGAATCCGACGGCTTCAAGTTCGGAATAGATGGCGGTGACGTTCATGCCTGCGGTCTGCAGATATTTCAGGATCTCATCGATATTTTGTTTGCGAACGGCGGTAACGGCCACGGAAGTGTGTTTGTCGTCGCCAAAAAAGACCCCGTCGCTGGGCAGCAGGCAGTGGCCGTAGTAGGACCTGTCCAGCTTGAACGGAATTTGTTTATCGGCCTCCCAGTAAATGGCCCCCGACATGTCTTTTGAGGACATATTGGGCAGGCTTATGACCCTGAAGGCGCAGTCTACGTTTCCCACGCCCATAACGAATTTGGTCATCGGTCTGCGATATTTTTTCAAATATTCCGCAATGGTGATGTTGAAAAAGGCCTGACGGGCGTCCTCTCCGGAAATCTCCGAGGGAACGGGCACGTGCGTGACATTAATCAGTCTTGATCGAAAGATACTACGCGAATGGGTCGCCATCACGATGGCGTTATCAGTCACGGTGGCGGCGATGGTTCGCCCGAAGCGATGATTTTTCAAAGGCGGTTTGACGGCGATACGCTTTTTGGGTTTGGTACCGGACTTCGGTTTAACGGTTTTCTTTTTATTGTCAGACTTTTTCAGCATCTTGCCCGATTGACATTTTTAAGTTTTTAAAAGTTCGTGACGATGTTGGGTGTCGAGCCGGTTGACGTAATTGTCCTGGCCGCCGGGTCATACGCATAAGGAATCGACCAGGCGTCGCTGAGATATTCGCCTCCGGCGCCGTCGAGATACGGACCGTTCCATCCCTGCCGGGTAAATCTGTCATAGGTCGGGATAGAATCAGGTTTAGTAACCAAATCCTCGAGGCGGGACGGCACGAAACCGACGTCGCCTTCGAAGCCCCGGTCGACATATTCACCACCCGCGATTATTTCGGCGCTTCCGACAATGGCTTTTTTTATGGTCTGCATCTCACTTTTGGTGGCGTTGAGTTTCGCCCCCTCGGTGAGGGTACCGTATTTGGG
Organism: uncultured Ignavibacteriaceae bacterium; assembly: GCA_964569945.1. GTDB lineage: Bacteria > Zixibacteria > MSB-5A5 > GN15 > PGXB01 > CALAMC01. The sequence continues at coordinate 9,912 of CAZMWI010000032.1, read as the reverse complement.
TATTGCTACGGCGGCGACAATACCCAGTACGACAATAATTATCACCAATTCGACCAGGGTAAAGCCCGATGTGTCAAACCCGGAGGTCGTTGATTTTACCCTGTTTGACATAGCGGTTTACCAGTCGTTCTCACCGTTACCGGAAGTGTTCGGCCAGATTTCGCCGGTCGTGGCATTGTAGGCCCAGCCGCCGCGCGTTCCGACGGTAGTACCTTTGGCTACGCCGGTGACAATGCTGTCGGGGGCGTTGGCGGAATTCTGGTACGGATTGGCCGGAATGGACTGTTCCATAACGACACCGGGGGCTCTGAGACTGTCAAGTGCCGGCCACGTGGCGGTGCCGGTAGTCACGGCCTGATTAGCGTACCAAATGGCAATACCTGAACGAAGGCCGCCCAGAGCGGAACGAGCCGCAGCTTCTTTGGCTTCGGATGAGATATCCTGATATTTCGGAATGGCGACCGCAGCCAGAATACCGAGGATAACGATAATGATAACCAGTTCGACCAGCGTGAAACCGCTTTGATTTCTGATTTTGGCGTACATTACGACTCCTTTCAAGCCTATGCAAAAATGATTAGTTCTTTATGGTAAATATCGGCCAAACGGTTACTTAGCTTTAATCAGGCTATTTATTGAAGACCTGGATCAGATTCCACATGGGCAGGAATATGGCCAAGGCAACGATCAGGACAAAGGCTCCCAGGACGACGGTCAGAATCGGCTCTAACAGGGAGGTTAAATGACGGGATTTGTAGTCTACTTCTTTACTGAAATGGTTGGCGACTTCGGCCAGCATGGTTTCGACAGAACCGCTTTCGAGGCCGATCTGGATCATTCGCAGGCCCATGAGCGGGAAATATTTCAGCTTGTCCAGGATTCCGGTAATTTCCCGGCCTTCCCTGAATGAGTCGGCGAGGATAAGGATTTCGTTCGATATCTGAGTGTTCTTAATGGATTTTGACAGAAGCTCCAACGATTTGACCAGCGGCAGCCCGCTTTTCATGAGGATCTGGAACATGTAGGCAAAACGAGCGACGTTGCCTTTGATAATCAGGTCGCCGAATATCGGAACCTGAAGAAACAGGCGGTCGAAGTATAATTTCCCCCGGGTTGTGGAACGCACTTTTCGAATTATCAAAAATATGGCTGCGATGGCGACAAGAATTATGATCCAATAATCGCTGATGAAATGGTTTGTCCAGATAAGAAATCTGGTCGGAGCGGGCAGCTCGGCGTCCATTTTGGCATAGAAGTCGGTGAAGCGCGGAATGACAAATGTAATTAAGACCAAAAAGGCAACGGCAATTGCGCAAATGACAATAATGGGATAACGAACCGATGATTTTATCTGGCGGTGCAGTTCGAGGTCTTTTTCGAGCATGATTCCCAGAGAATCGAGAATCTGGTCGAGCTTACCAGAACTCTCACCGGCCGTGATCGAGGCGGTATAAATACGCGGGAAAATGTCCGGAAATTCGGACATAGCTTCTGACAACGATTTGCCCGATTCCACCAGCGACAGAATTTTCATTATAGCCCGATTGAATTCGCCGTTTTCCGGCCCGATTTTTATAATCGAAAGGGCTCTTAAAATCGGGACACCGGCACGGTACAGGGTGGAGAGATTGCGCGTGAAGATTATCAGGTTTTCGTAATGGCGCGCTTTCAGGAATTTGAAAAAATTACGGTGTCGCCCGATTTTGCTGATGGAAATTTCCGTCGGGATAAGGCGTTGATCGGCCAGTATAGCGGCGACCCGTTCGGGATTTTCGGCCTCGATTAAGCCGGTTCGTTCTTCTCCCTCGGTAGTGCGGGCGGTATATTCATAAGTTTCAGGCATTGACGGTTATTCTCATCTGTTCGGTGCGGGCGCTTTCGCTTTCCAGGACGGACACTCCCCGCAGCAGTTCATCCAGACTGACCAGACCGTGCTTTACTTTTTCAATCCCGGCGAGAAACAGCGGGACATAGCCGTGGCGTATCGCGTGGTTTTTTATCTGAAGTTCCGAACCGCCATTGATGATCAACTCGGCAATTTGTTCGTCGACTTCGATAAGCTCATAAACTCCGGTTTGCCCCTTGTATCCGGTCATGCGGCATTTGCTGCATCCAAGTCCGTGCATGAATTTAAAGCCGTCGGTTTTGCGCGTGAGGTTGGCCAGACGGAGTTCAAATTCGGGTGGCTGATATTCTTCGGAGCATTCGGGGCAGTTGGTACGCACGAGCCGCTGTGCCAGCACGGCTTTAAGCGATGACGCCACGAGGTACTTGGCGACGCCCATATCGACCAGCCGGTTGACGCTGCTGGGAGCGTCGTTGGTATGCAGGGTCGAAAAAACAAGGTGACCGGTCAGGGCCGAGCGGACGGCCATCGCGGCGGTATCGGTATCGCGGACTTCACCGATCATGATAATGTCCGGGTTTTGCCGCAATATGGATCGCAAGGATGATGCGAAAGTCAGACCGGCTTTATCGTTGGTCTGGACCTGATTGATGAGAGACAACGAATACTCGACCGGGTCTTCAACCGTAATAATATTTTTCTCAATGGAGTTAATTTCCTGCAGGACGGCATAAAGGGTTGTCGTTTTGCCGCTGGAAGTCGGTCCGGTAATCAAAACCAGACCTTCTTTAAGGCGTATGATATCTTTCCAGCGATCGAGAATATCCCCGGAGAAGCCAAGGCGATCAAGACCGAAGTCCAGGACGCGGCGGTCGAGAATGCGAATTACTATTTTCTCTCCGTGCACGGTCGGCAGGGTGGAGATACGCAGGTCGATGTCGTTTCCGTCGATATTGACCAGCATACGTCCGTCCTGCGGCAGACGTTTTTCCGAGACGTCCATATCGGCGGCGACCTTAATTCGGGAGATAATTTCGGCCTGCAGGTTTTTGGGAGGGGAGGCTTCCTCGCGCATGACGCCGTTAATGCGGTACCGTACGCGGAGCTGTTTTTCGTCGGGTTCAATATGAATATCCGAGGCGCGTTCTTTGACGGCCTGGCCTATGATCAGATTGACGAGTTTTACGACCGGGGTTTCGGATTCCTGCGCAAGAATACCTTCCGCTATTTCCGGTCCGGCGGTTTCTTCGGTGGCAACGGTATCGCCGATAACTCCGTGGAGCGAATCGGCGACGCTGTAATACTGATCAATGGCGTCAGAGATTTCAGAGTGAGAACCGACAACGCGCTTGATTTCGCATTTGGTGAGATAGCTAAGTTCTTCAATGGCGATGATATTCAGCGGGTCGGACATGGCGATGGTCAGGGTGTTGCCGATTTTGAAGACCGGCATCAGGCCGAATCGGCGGGCAACTTCGACCGGAACCAGGCTGACGATCCGGGGATCGATAACCAGCGATTCGAGGGAAATCTTAGGGATTTTCAAGCGCTCGGACAGGGTTTCGAGCAGTTGATCCTCGGTAATAAGGCCGCGCTCGACGAGAATCTGACCCACTTTGTGCCCGGTCTTTTTTTGCTCATCGAGAGCGCTTTTAAGTTCGGCCTCAGAAATGAGCCCTTTTTCGATCAAAATGTCGCCGATTTTTTTGCGAGACATAAAAATCCATCCACTCCATGTATTCTATCTATTAATCGGAATCTCTGCGGGTTTGCTTAACGGGCCCCTGGCGGGGGATTTAACTTATTTGTTGCTTTTGGGTTACAAAGCGCCGATAATATCATAATATGGGAATTTGACCAATAAAACGACTATCCCGATTTGACAGATAATTTATGAAAACAGCCTGCTTTATTCTGACCCTGATGTTGTGTGCCGTCTGCGTTCGGACCGGAAACACCGGGACGCAAAATCAACCGATCATTGATTCCATCGAGATTCACAATAACAACATTTACGATAAATCCAATCCAGACTACAGGCACTGGATATTTTCGCTGGCCAACAAACTGCATATGCGAACTCGCAAATCGGTTATCAGTGGCGAACTTCTGCTGCACGTCGGGGACAGGTTCGATCCCGACCTTGCGGAAGAGACGGCTCGCAATCTGAGGTCGCTTCACTATATCTGGAATGCGCGGGCCGACCTGATAAGGGGCGATGATGGCTCGAACATTCTAAGAGTTTCAACCATCGACCGCTGGTCATTAACTGGCGGACCAGCGATAAACAGGGTGTCGGGTCAGACGACATATAAAATCGGGGCCAAAGAATCGAACTTCCTCGGATACGGAAAGACGATTGCGCTGGATTGCTACTTCCGCGATTTCGACCGGGACTATTATACCCTTTGGTACTATGATCGAAGAGTGCTGGAAAAAAAGGTGTCGCTGAATATATTTATCAATGACGATCCCGAAGTCGGAACCAAGGCTATTACTTTGTACCAACCCTACTACTCTCTTAATTCGACGCACTCTTTTACATTTGACTATACCAAGTACGATTATAGAAAAGACCATTACCGTGAAGGTGTGATAGCCGGGAGAGAGTATCTTCACGGGGGCAAAATACTATTATCCGGAACCCGTCGGTGGGGAACGTACCATTCGAAAGTAATTATTGGCGCCGGGTACACGTACGCCGATCTCGATAACAGGGATACATCGAGATACGATGAAAATGCCGAAATATCCTTCGGGTCCGACAGTCTTTATCATTATTTTGAACTTTCATCAGGCTATCAGAATATTCGATACATAAAAACCAACCGGATAAACCTGTTTACCCGCGACGAGGACATAACCCTAACGAGAGGTGTAACGTTTTTATACGGATGGTCCCGGCATCCCGGTTCGCTAAGCGGGTTTTATGACGTTATGGGTATCCTCGGGGAATATTGCATTTACTATAAATCGAATTTGATTCTTGCCCAGGGCAGCGTAAAAAGATGGTTCGACAGAGATGCCACGCTAAGGCGGGTGTTTGACGCTCAGATAAAATATTACAATAACGGTCGGAAGTGGTATACATTGGCCATCTTCGTTCGACTCGCGAAGGACGTCAGGGTGGACGGCCAGAAGGAAGTTTATCTTGGCGAGAATACAGGTATTCGCGCATATCCGAAAAATTACGCAAATGGGGAAAAATCCATGATAGTCAATATCGAAAACCGATTTTTCCCCAATATACGATTTTCGGCGAGCCGGATAAGCCCGGTCCAGTTTGTAGATATCGGTTCTATATGGAACAGGGGCGAAAACCTTGATGTCAGACATATGGCGTGGGCGGTCGGGGTAGGTCTGCGAATAAGCACGGAAAGACTGGCCAGCCGCGAGGCAGCAAGAATTGACCTGGCTTATGCCGGGGACTTGAAAACGTGGCAAATTTCTTTCGGACTTGGTCAATATTTGGACTAAATTAATGGCGTATAAGGCGTAAAATATATATACAACTTGACAAATATTGACTTTGCCGTAGATTTATAATGGAAAGTTACTTGCCGAATACCGATATACAGCACTAATGCCGAGAGCAAAAGACACATATACCGTTATAAAGCAGGGGCTGGCGGCGGCGAGCATTGCCATCTTGTTGACCAGCTTCGGCTTTGCGGCACAGGCACCCATCAAGTCTGATGCCCGGAAATCCTCTATTTCACTCATTGAAAAGGCCTATCAGGCCGGTGAAATTTCAATGGGTGACCGGCTTTATAATAATATTCTGGCCGTATTCGTCCCGGACAGCCTCCCCAGCGAATTTCAGAGCGAAAGTTCCGGCATATTGAAAAGCGGAACGCCCTATATTTTCGACGCGGTTAAGAATTGGGATCAAATGACTCCCGACCAGCAGAGTGTCGTCAGAGACTTTTTGGGTCGGCCGCCTCTGGATTCAGTATATACGTCACCCGGCGGGTATTTTAAAATCCACTATACTTTTACCTGGCCCGATTCGGTTATTGCCGATGACGATGATATGAGCGGTGTTCCGGATTATGTCGAAAGAGTTGCCCTTTACGCCGACAGTGCTCACGCTTATTATCAAAACCAAATAGGGTATCGGACACCGCCCGCCGACGCGGATAGTTTATACGATATCTATCTTGTCAATATGGGGCACGATGATTATGGGCGGACAAATCTCGAATCACCAGGGGATTCATCCTGGAATGACTTCAGAACCTATATGGAGATAAATTGTGACCTTTCGCATCTGACGTATCAAAACCAGGATCCGGAAGGGACGATGATAGGGGCTTTGAAGGTGGTCTGCGCTCACGAGTTTTTCCACGCCACGCAATGCGCTTATGACGCCTATGAAGACCTTTGGTGGATGGAATGCACGGCGACAGGGTACGAAGACATATTATTCCCCGAGGTTAAGGATAACATTCAATTTACACCGTTTTTCTTCGACCGGGCCGATACTTCTCTAACGGCCGGGCCCAATCGCTGTTATGGAGCTTTCGTCTGGCCGGAGTTCCTGTTAAAGGAATACGGGGATCAGATTGTAAAGGAAGTCTTCGATTATACCCGGTTTTACGGCATAATAGGTTCGTTGGATTCGGCGCTGAGTCATCATGGGAGTTCCATGGCCAAAGCTTTCCCTCATTTTGCCTCATGGAATTACTTTACCAGCTCCCGTGCGGATACAGCATTGTACCGCAACAGCCCGGATTATCCTGCCATGCCTATCGATCAGACGGTGCCGCTTTGTCCATTCCAGGGCGTCACGCCCAACGAAGCGCCCGATGCGTACGGATGCAATTACATCATAACTTATCCGAACCAGGACACGACCGCCGGACTGCTCAAGCTTGATTTCGACGGCGGGCCGACGGCGGTCTGGGGACTTTCTTATATGCTGTTTAAAGGCGATTCGATGGTAATAGTACCCTCGGTTTTTGTGGACACGGAAGGCCGGTCTATCGCCGGAATATATGACTACCAGGTTTATGATTCTATCGTTTTCGTTCCGGCGGTGGTTTCGCAGTACTTTTCGAATCATCAGTACGTATTCGGAGCGAGCATATACCCCTTTGGTGATACCGACGGCAACGGCAGCCGCAATCTTATCGATATTCTGGTCCTGATCAGCCGGGTTTATCAGGGGGGTGATGATCCTTACTACGACTGGCGCATGGGCGATCTGGATTGTTCGGGAAGTCTGAACCTGGTGGATATTTTGTGGCTGATAAATCTCGTCTATTACAGCGCCGACGAACCGTCGCCCTGCCGTTATTGACCTCGCCCATAAATCGTAGTTATTTATCCATTATCTATGATGTACTTATCATAAGTGACGAATCATTCCATTATTTCCCTTCGCAATTAGTTCGATTTTATTCATTTTAGCCTTGACTTAAAATATTCAAATACTTATAAAGGCCTAAGCATTTTACATTTCCTGGATCGGGTTCGTCAACCGCAAGGTGACATGGATGTAACCGGTACCCAAGGAGAGGGGGAAACATGGATGATGGTTTTCAGGCGAAGGTCCTGATATGTGTTGAATGCGGCGAAGAGTTTATTTTTACGGTCGGGGCACAAGAATACTTCGCGGAAAAGGGATACACGGAAGATCCCCGGCGGTGCAAGCACTGCCATACGAAGTTGAAACGCGACCGTAAGAACGGAATCAAGGACCGTCTCGACACCTTACCGCCCGACATTACCGACAAGGGATTTTCCGCACAGGATTCAGGCTAAAAAAAGCCCCCGGAATCGGGGGCAGACATGCCGAGTTATCCGGGGGGGAGGAGACCGGAATTAACCCGGCCAAACATACTATCCGATAATTGTTATCTTAAAAGTAACATTTTTTTGGATTCACTTTGTCCGTCACAGACGACTTCGTAGAAGTACACCCCGGAAGCGAGTTCATTGCCCTGTGAATCGCGTCCGTCCCATTCCACTGACGTATATCCGGAAGGAAGCTCCTCGTCGATAAGCTCGTTGACCGTACGGCCGAGCAGATCGTAGACTGTCATGGTAACGTGACCGGCGGAGGACAGCTCGAGATTGATGCGCGTTACGGGATTGAAGGGATTGGGATAGTTCTGTCCCAGCACGAAAGATACCGGCAGAGGCGTTTGCTGATCGCCGGGGTCATCGGTTCCGCTTGACAGTGAGACCTGGACGTCGGCGGTCATTGTGGAAGCCGAGGGTGATATATTCGATATAACGGTGGCTGTGTTGTCACCGGCGTATGAGTCGGAAGAAGGCGTCGTTAATGGTGAAAAACTGGTTTTACTGGTTGATCCGGGGAAAGGATCTCCGGCATCGCCCTGATCGTTTTTTTGTTCGAGTTCGAAAAGACCGTCGGCCTGTTCCAGGGCAACCATGTAATTACCGTTGGAAGTATAGCCGGGGAACCAGCGATTGTTGTTGTCGGTCTGGGTTTCGTCGATATGCCATATGAGCAGTCCGGCTCCCGGCAGGTATGAGTCATAACTTGTTTTTTGGCGATTTTCGAGCAGAAAGTACTCATTGCCGGAGGCTCCGTCGACGTTGATGCGGTATATATTTCCGCCGGATTCGACATTCCCGAAATTCAAACCCGTGACATTTTCGGTCAGGGTGGATTCGGCGGCAAAACCAAGCTGCAGGCGGCACCAGGCATCGAATTCCGCCGGGCTGTCACCGGAGTAATAGTATGATCCACCGTGTGACATCAAAGAACCGTTCCAGCTGCCGTAAGCCATCAATGACCACAGACCGATGCCGTAAGAATCCGCACCGCTCGACGGCGTCGTATCATAGAGGTCGGGCAAACCAAGAATGTGGCCGAATTCATGGCAGTACACACCGCAGGTCATATCGCCGGGATCAAACCAGTATTCGGGTTGAATTGAATAGGAAGATATGCGGACTCCATCGAGAACCGTGTACGCATTAACGACCCATTGATGCGACCATATATCGGTGTTAAGGCCGGTCATTTCGGCACCCGGGCCGGTGTGAATCAGCAGAATGCCGTCGACGACTCCATCGTTGTCGTTGTCATAGTCGGAAAAGTCGACCAGCGGATCAATCAGGTTGACGACGTCCTCACAAAGTCTCTGAGAGTTGTTCGGGTATAAGCCGGTGCCATTGGCGTTATTGCAGTAGTAAGCGTAAGTTTGTGGTGCAGTCGCCCAGCCGACCTGCGACGGCAGATTGACGGTGACAACGTCGAAATGGCCGTACGAAACGGCATTGTAAAAGTGACGTAACGATCCCTGTTGATTGGTGAACAGCAGGGTGTCGAATGACGTCGCAGTGGCCTGGGCCGGTTTGTCGGAAAACTGAATCAGTATGGCCAGGATATTGAATGTTCCGGTGTAGTTGGAGCTTTCAAAAGCGGCGGCACGGCCGGGATTGTCGATGCCACGCCCGTTCAATTCACTTTTGTGCAGGAGATAGTACGGTGTCGCAATTTTTCCATCCTGGATTGCCTTGACCAGTCCCGGATTGGGCGGACTGGCCACGGCAGGCAGCATCAAGAGTGTCCAGATGAAAAGTGAAAGAACCGCAATGCCTGCACATTTTGTCCGACCAGAAGTGGCATGGGATATAGAATAAAAGTTCATATCCTCCCCCGATGTAAAAGGTTATCATGGTTGTGTCGAGCAATAGAGATGCCGGGTGAGGGAGTTTATATCTTTCTGCCACACATGGGGATACAGGGAAGGTCGAATTTTGGAAAAGCGGCGGGTGGGGGATTTATCCTATAGTGTATTGAGAGGGGAGAAGGTTGGTTTATCGCCCTTCCATGGTTGGATTTAAATATGTAGATTCGTACCTAAAAGAGTATCGAAACTTCTTTCGCTTCCTTCACTTCGCACGCTCAGCGCGGGCAGGGCCTTCGGTCGCAAGTTTGACATACAAGCGAATAATGATGATGCCATTACAATTAAAAAGGCAGGGCGTTGCCCTGCCTTTAACCGCAGAAAAAGTACGTGGAGGGAGTTATAATTTGAGGCCGGTCGAGACGGCGAAATGCAGACCTTTGGAATTATAAAAATCAA
>CAZMWI010000031.1:0-23142 GCA_964569945.1 uncultured Ignavibacteriaceae bacterium | reverse complement strand
AATCAATCGACGCCATCACTTCCGCCCTTCGCGAACAGAGCAAGAAAATTGTCTTCACCAACGGCGTGTTTGACATATTACACTATGGCCACGTAGATTATCTGACCAAAGCCAAAGCACTGGGGGATGTACTTATTGTCGGAGTCAATTCGGATAGCTCAGTCGGGAAATTCAAAGCGCCGTCGCGGCCGGTGCAGCCGGAACAGGACCGCCTGCATATTGTCGCCGCCCTCAAGCCGGTGGATTTTGTTATCCTGTTCGAAGACGAAACGCCGGAAAAACTGATTAAACTGGTACGGCCCGACGTGCTTGTTAAAGGCGCCGACTACAAAGAATCGGAGATTGTCGGGGCGGAGTTTGTGAAATCTTATGGCGGCTCAGTTCAACGCATCGACCTCGCCCCCGGCCGCTCCACCACGTCGATTATTAAGAAGATAAAGAAATTGCCTTAGCAAGCAGGTCGATGGGTGGACAGCTCAAACTTGTTTGGAGTGGTGCAAAAGGCCCAATGGAAATATTTATAACAAATACCCCAGCGTTGTGCCCGGTCGATCCTCAGATCGACCGGGTAGGCGGCGGGTCTGAGGACCCACCGATCACAACGTATTTAGTACTATGATAAAATACGACGACCAAATCGAAGACCTGATTCAGCAGTACCCCACGCTGAACTCTTTTCTCATTTCCAAAGGCACGAACTGCATCGTCTGCGGTGAACCGGCCTGGGGATCAATCGGTGATTTCCTGAAACAAAAAGGCCTCGATGCCGAAACAATAATCAAAGACTTCAATAGCACGCTTAAATAATCCTAAAAATTCCAGTCAGCCACCAGGTTTAGAACAAGTACTCCAGGCAACAAAATGAGTGTGGAAATCCACTCTATTTTCCTGCAGAGTACCAATTTAGCATATCAGTGTAAGTGTCCCCGTAAGTCACGCTGTCAGCCATAATATCTCTTAAGCCATACTCTTTTATTTCCGACAGGTACTCGACCATCAATTCCCAGCCGTATGCTTCGCGCACATATGGATCATATCCTCGCCATATACGATCATCTATAAATTCTGCTACTCTCTTTTTCAGGGAGGCAGTACTGTCGGATCGAACCAAAATAATGTTGGATTTGTATTCAGTATAACCCTCATTCTTCCAAAAAGACAATCCACGCATTGTATTTAATTCAAGAGAATCGAGAATAAATCCATGAACCAATTCATGCGTAATGGCGTGGCTAATACTTCCCTGTCTCTTTATAAATCGAGGGAGTCCCCGGCTTTGTTTGCCCAGTTCATTGATTTTGGTTACCGACAAAAACACGTTATCAAACAAAGGCAGAACGAAACCCTGAATATTGGGAGACAACAAAGTCAATCTTGCATAAAATCCGAAAAGGCCTTGTTTCTGACACACGAATATTCTTGGAATATTGTCTGAACCGGGCAGATCAAAGTCCGCAAGACGACGATTGACGTCACCTATAATACCATCAATATTTTCCAGATCTTTACTATCCGAATAAATGATCACTCTTTCATATTCCCCGACTTTATTAAATAACGCCTGCGGAAATGCCAGGGCAGTCATCCAAAGTCCAAAGATTATTGGAATTGTCATTGCCGAATATTTCAGGATTTTGATCAGCAATTACTTGTCCTTTAATATAAGATTCATAAAGGATATTTACGAAAATACTAATTTAAGGTTTTGGGGTGACCAACGCTTCTGGGTGGGATTCTTTACACAAGTGCACTATCATAGCAAAGCACCCGTCTGAGTGGCCCACCCTTTGGGGTGGGTTTCTTTACTTAGTTTTATGGTCACAACCAACCACCCATTGGGTTAGGAGCAAATCTAATGACAGACTGCCGCGCGATGAATCTTAATATCGGAAAAACCAGTTGACAGTGGAATCGATCGCAAGGATATCTCTGTCATAATCCACCACTTCGAATCCGGCATTCCATCCCGATTTCAATGGAACGTAATAGGCGAATCCCGCCAATTTGTCAATTGAATCGATCCCTGAGATTTTAAAAGTCTCGGTCATCGGGGTCCCGACTTTTATACCTTCCGGCGATGCAAAAGCGGAATCGGTCGTGGCTACAAAGGTTACGATGTGCTTTTTGTCGAAGGCCACGCTGTAAAGGATGCCATCCACTTCCGCGGCAAAGGACAAATCGAATTGCGCGGGACCGGTCATAAGGTATAAATCAGATTTGTCGATCTCATCGAATTTAGTACCCTGCAACGTATCCCCTACGTTCGGCAATTTCTCAAGGGAAATTTCAAGCATTGCTGGTTCATAAACCCGCACCGGTTTGTTGGTGTCCGCGTCGTCGGCCAAAACCGAATGGTAAATTGGCAGAATCACCGACAATGGTAATATCAGATGTTTAATAATAGATTCCATCCTCTTTTATACTCACAATTCCGTTGCCGGTTCAAAATCCGGGTACCTTGCATTTCAGTCTTATGTAGGTCGAAACCCTTGTGGTTTCGACATCTTTCTATTCACGGAAGTCGCCGTCGAAACCCAACGGTCCTATTTGCCCCCGGCTGATTCTTTAAATGTCATTCCCGACTTGATCGGGAATCCAGTCTTTCTTTGAACATCCCGGTATAATTACATTAAAACAATGGTAATTTTGCACTGCCCCTATATATAAGAGATATACAACTACACCCATGACAGAAATGACGGTATGCAGAGGATGAAATCAAAAATGTAAAAAACAAATTTGAACCCATTTTGTCATAAGTATATGAATATAAATATGATACAAAGTCAATGGAGCGCGTATCTCCATTATTTCATTGATTGGTAAACCCACTCCTTGGGTGGCCACACGGCAAAATCTTATAATAGGACCGATTAAAGAACTTATTCTTTACTGCTTAATAGGCTGCTTGGTTTTTTCCCGAATAATCGAATAACCAAATATGCGGCTATTAAATAAATGCAAATGGTTATTATTGACGACTCCATACCGAAAGTTCCGCCGGTAAATATATTTGCACCGGTGATATTTGTCTTGCATAAGGCAGTCCCCGAACCCTTCCCGCTTATTGTCACTCCGAGAATTCCCTCAAGACAAAAATTCCAGCCGGCGTGAAATCCTATAGGAAGCCACAACGATTTTGATCTGATGTAAAGTGTGGTAAAAAGCGCCGTGACACTTATCGCCGCGAGTATTATCCAGATGGCTTTAACTATAGTCAGCTCCGGCAAAATGGAAATCAGGTGTAACGCGCCGAAATATATTCCTCCAATAATTATGGAAATACCCCAGCCCCATTTATAAGCCCATTCCCGTATGGCCATCCCTCGGAAAACTAATTCTTCAACCGTTCCGATAAAAAGCATATAGGCAAAGATCCCAAATATTATTGCCGCCAATTCCGGATAGTTGAACCGGGATGGATTAAATTCTGATGTAACATTGGCAAACAAAGATATAAGCAGGATGGCAACGATCGGCAATATTATTCCCCCCAATAATCCCCCAAAAAGATACACCGGATTGAATTCTAGACGCATCCAGCTTTTCGGGCGTCGCCATAAATATTTCGTCGCGATCAACGCTAAGGGAATTCCGATTATTGCGACTGTTATTCCACGGCCCAATATTGGATACGCACCGGTGATGCCGGATTTCATTATGCCACCAGGACTGACGCCGCTGATAATTGATGCCGCAAATACGCCTGCGTACTGCAGTAACTGCATTAAAATGAATAATCCGAAACTCCAGAAGACTACCAACAAAGGATTTCTTCCGTTAATATTGGATTCAATCTTATTCATACGTTCTCCGATAAAATATCATCCACAAGATACTCTAATATATAGCCATTATACCATAATGTTGCGGACAATATTGGAATAATTTGGTAGCCATCCTACAGGGTGGGTTATTTGCATCAAAACAATGGTGATTTTGCCCGGCCCCTATATATATAAGATATGAAACTACGCCTAAGATAGAAATAACGGTATTCATAGAATGGAATCAAAAATATAAAAAACAAATTCGAACCCATTTCGTTATAAGCATATGAATACAAATATGATACAACGATTAATGGAGCGTGCATGTCCATTATTACATTGATTTATAAACCCACGCTAAAGGGTGGGCCACTAAGTCTACGCTTTCTGAAATTTCCTTGAGCCGCGTTGAGTCAATGGCATGCCTTTTTTGCACAGGGGACAATCTTCAACTTCCCACGTGCGCTTACTGGCGTCGACCGTCGCAAGTGCTTTGAACGAATAGTCGAACTTGACCGCTCCGCCGGACCGGTCGAGAAACTCCCCGATCCCGACAATTTTCGCGTTGTACTGATTAACCAGATCGATCACTTCGAAAATCGCCCGGCCGGTGGTCATGACGTCGTCGACGATAAGCACACGAGTACCCTCATCGATATAAAACCCACGTTTGAATACCCGGCTCTTGCCGTCGTCGGCGCCTTCGGCGTAGATCGCATCGACCCCGAGATATTTGGCGACTTCGAACGCGATGATCACGCCGCCGGTAGTCGGTCCGACCACCAGTTCGACGTTGTCGTTTTCGAACATTTTCGCCATCTCTATACAGACTTGTTCGCACAAGCGCGGTTTTCTGAGAATGTTGAATTTTTCGTAATAAATATCGCTGTGTTTACCCGATGAAAGCTTGAAATGGCCTTCGAGAAGAGCGTCGGCTTCTTTGAAAATCTTGAGTACGTCTGCCATGTCAGTCCCCGGACATTATCGCCACCGCGGTGGCCGCTTCGCGGTCGTGCGAGATGGATATTTTTATCTCTTTGTCGAAAATTTTCTCCCGGATGGTATCGTCGAGATGGCAGTATGGCCGACCGTAAAGGTCCGGAAGAATCTGAATCGATTTAAAATGCAGGCCGCCGGTATCGAAAAACGACGACAACGATTTCATGACGGCCTCTTTGGCGGCGAACCGTCCGGCCACAAAAGCCGCTTTGTCCAACCGCCCCCGGAAGATTTCGCGCTCTTCCTCACCCAGAATTTTGCGGGCGAATTTGTCCCCGTATTTATCCAGAGCGTCTTTGATACGTTTGATCCGGATAATATCTATTCCCAGTCCGTAAATCATATCAAGTTACCTTTTTATGCATCCGATAAAGTTAGTGAGGATAATAAGCGATCTTTGAAAAATTAGCAATGCCCGATGCGAAAAAATTGTTGCATGATCGGTTTTAAACCGTAGATTGTGTATGCAAGATATTGGAGAGGGTTAGGGTATTTGAAAAATCTCTAACAACTCACAGATGAAGGTCGTCTCTTCTAAGGCTGCGCAAACGCCGTGACCCACCTTACGGTGGCAGCGAACGCAAAACGCCGGAAGTGGCTGTAAAAACCCTTTACCGTATTATGGTGAGGAGTTTTTTCAATTTTACCGCCCTCTCCTATTTTTTTGTACGGAAATATTTTAGCTGATGGCTATCTCAAGCTCGCGGGCATAGTCGATGATATTGCCGGTCGGCCTGGTCAGGACGAAATAACATTCTCTCCCGGTTGAAACGAGATACAACCGGTCGACTTCCACTTCATAAACCCCCCGCTCCCGGTTCCCGTTGGAAAATTGTGCGAAAATATCGAGGATTTCCTGCAGGTGCTTGAATATGGGACTGAAATTGCGGCGGAAAGCCTCGGACAATTTGGCCGATTCGAAATTGCCGTCGTTGTCAATACGAACGACGTACTGCACCCCCTCCACACTCTGGAGTTTTTCGCGGTCGTTGCGTGGATGGAGCACAACCGTGTCTTCGGAATCGCCGGTTTCGAAGTCTTTATTGGACGGCGGGAAATTGTCTTTGCGGGCGATTTCAAGGGCCTGGGCATGCTGACGCTGGAGCAGGCGCTCCACCTGTTCCTTTTGTTCGAACGAATCGACGGCCGTGGCCAGTTCGTTTTCGATTTTATAGATAACCTGACCATGGGTGAAAACCGAAGTCGTCAGCCTCGGGTTGGGCCGCGCCGCATATTCCGTCTGGAGCGTGAAATCTTTCCCGCTCTTGCTGATGCGCGTGGTACGCCCGGCCGGTATGAAGTCTGATTGCGCCATATTAACAAAGGAGGGATGTTCTCCCTCCTTTGTTATATCGACAATTTTAGCATTTTGAATAACCGCAGGAACGACAAACCAGGCAGCCGCTTTCGTGTTCAGTGCGGGCGCCGCAGTCGGGGCAGAACTCTTCGGCCAGGTCGATTTCCTTTTCCAGATGTTTGCCGTTGCCGAAATGCTTGTGAAGCACCTGGGCGATGGCGTCGGGAATCGATGAAATAAGACCACCGTTGCCGAATACCGGCGAGGCCCCGCCGATGCCTTTAAGCTGCTGGGTAATTTTCGACACCGGGATATTGGAGCGAAGGGCCAGCGAGATCAGGCGGCAGATGGCTTCGGTGTCGGCCATGGTCGAATAGCCGGACTTGCCGATCGACGCGAACACCTCGAAAGGACGGCCGTCGAGCATGTTTATCGTCACATACAGGTTGCCATAACCGGTTTTGATCTTCTCGGTGATACCGGTAAGAATCTCCGGCCGCTTTTCGACGATCACCGGCTTTTCGGCGATTTCCGGTCCGTCCGCCTTTTTCGCGACCTTAGGATCTTTGGTCGATTTGGTCGAAAGGACTTGTTCTGATCGGCTGCCGTCGCGGTAAATTGTTATCCCCTTGCAGCCCAGCTCGTAGGCCAGCATATAGGCTTTTTCGACGTCGCCCACCGAAGCTTTGCTTGGCAGGTTGATCGTTTTGGAAACGGCGTTATCGGTATGTTTCTGGAAGGCGCCTTGCATCCGCACGTGCCATTCGGGATTAATGTCATGGGTGGTCTTAAATATTTCGCGGACGTCTTCGGGGATTTCCTTGAAATCGGCGATCGAGTTCGTCTCTGATATTCTTTCCATCAGTTCCTTGGAGTAAAATCCCCGGCTTTTGGCGATGCGCTCGAAATACGGGTTGACCTCGACCAGCTTGGTTTTGTCCATTACGTTTCGCACGTACGATACCGCGAACAGAGGTTCGATACCCGAGGAACATCCGGCGATAATCGAAATTGTGCCGGTCGGGGCGATAGTGGTCACGGTGGAATTGCGCATCCTGGGGCCTTCACCGTTCTTGAAAAACCGCGACTTCTCCCAGTTCGGGAAGACACCCCGCGTTTTGGCCAGATTCTGTGATTCGCTGTAGGCAACCTGATTGACCCGAGACATAATTTTTTCGCCCAGTTCCAGAGCTTCTTTGGAATTGTACGGGATCCCAAGGGTCACCAGAAGGTCGGCCCAGCCCATGACACCAAGACCGATTTTTCGGTTCTCTTTGGTGTTGAAATCTATTTCCGGCAACGGATAACGATTGGCTTCGATGACATTATCGAGAAAGTGCACGCAGTCGCGGACCGTCTGGTCGAGCTTTTCCCAGTCGATTTCATAGCGGGACAGTTCAGTCGGGCTGTCGAGATCGACCACGGCACGAAGCATTTTGCTCAAGTTTATGGAACCGAGGTTACAGCTTTCGTAGGGAAGCAACGGCTGCTCACCGCACGGGTTGGTGGCCTCGTACAGCGCCACCCTCGTAACCGGATTGGCATCGTTCATGCGATCGAGGAATATAATACCCGGCTCGCCGGTAGCGTGGGCGTGTTCAACGATTTTGTCCAGAACCTCGCGGGCGTTCAGGGTCACGGCCTTTCCATCCTTGATATACGGCCCGTTGTTTCGGGGATCGTGAAGTTCGTACTGAGCATTCTCTTTGGCCGCCCGCATGAATTCATCGGTAACCGCGACCGAAATATTGAAATTGGTCAGTTCCTTGAGATTGTCCTTGCACGATATGAATTCCTGTATGTCCGGATGGTCCACTCGCAGGACACCCATATTGGCGCCGCGACGGGTCCCGCCCTGCTTGACGGCTTCGGTGGCGGCATTGATGACCTTCATGAACGACACCGGGCCCGAGGCCACGCCCGATGTGGATGCTACCACGGCATTGCGGGGTCTCAGGCGCGAAAACGAGAAGCCCGTCCCGCCGCCCGACTTGTGTATCAGGGCAGTGTGCTTGACAGCGTCGAAAATCGACTCCATGGAATCTTCGATCGGGAGTACGAAACAGGCCGAAAGCTGGCCCAGCGGCCGACCGGCATTCATCAGAGTCGGGCTGTTGGGCATGAATTCCAGCGATGAGATCAGATTGTAGAATTTATCTTCGAGTTCTTTGATATCCTCGGCCGAAGCCCCGTACTTTTTGTCCGGTTCGGCGATGGCGCGGGCCACACGGCGAAAAAGTTCTTCAGGCGTTTCCGAGACATGCCCCTGCTTATCCTTCTTAAGATAGCGGCGTTCGAGAACTTTCAGCGAGTTCTCGGTCAATGCAAATTGGCGATCATCTTCCATGATGTCCTCCTTATGATTCAATCAGCGTGGCCGACATTTTTTCATCATCGATTTCAAAATCAGCGAACACAATAGGTGCTTCCTGCTTCAACATTTTCAGCATCATCAGACAAATGCGTCTTATTTCCCAATGGGCCCGGGGATTGCAGCGCACGGAAAACATATGCCGAAATTCCCGGAAATTCGCCGAACAGACTATTTCCGACGTCGTCCCGTTGGGCAATACATAGCGAGCATCTTCTTTGGGAACTCCGGCGGCAACCATCTCGTGATAAATTGCCTCACACCGGGCCGCTAATTCTGTATATCGGTCGCTATAGCCGGCTTGTTCAACGGACGGAGGCACCACGATTTCATAATCCCTGGTCTTTCCGTATTCGACATACCTCTGCGATTCTTGCGAAGGCGACATCAGGCGATGCCGAACCATTTCGTGCGTGAACACGCGGGAGCCGCCCTTGATGCGAAAAGTGGCCGAAGCGTGCTCCAAAACAGAATGGTGTTTCTTGCGAATTACCTTGCGAATTAACTCCTCCGTCGACGCGGGAGGATTATATCTGTGAAAAGATAAATAACAGGTCCGGCACGCCAGTTCTATGACCTGCTCGGCGTTAGGCGTAATGGCCATCATCTCTATGACGGGCATTTTTGCTATTGTTGGCATAGCTTCCACCTGTGTCAAATTAGTGTCACTCATAAACAACCTACCCTCGATCTATCACGGTTGAAATCACATTTTTCGTTTTTGGGGCTAAAGCACCCTGCCGAATCCCCTCTACTTAACGTAAGGTATTATATAGCTTAGTGTTATATCCGTCACAACTCTTTGGGGCGACTAACGGGTGGACCAGCCAAAGAGCGAAAACGATTGTATTAATTTCCTCCATTTGTGTCAATAAAAAAACACATAAAAACTCAAAATAATCGCAATATCTTGTATATCATACGCTTTGACCCCTCATTATTTAGTTGTATAAAATATATTAGCTCAATATTAAGCCTGCCGGAAAATCGTAGAAACCATAAGCCTCTATCACTGACCGGCTTGCAAAAAGTTTTACTCTAACTCCACTTTCATATTCCGTACAATTATAACGGAACTTCACGGGGCATTGTGCCTCTCACCGCTTTTATTTACCGGCTGCCCCACAGTCGATTATCGCGACGGGTCGCTAAAAAGACTTGACTTAAGCGGCGCTTTTACGGACTTTAAATATGGCAGTATTAATAAAAGACTCAGTAGCTTATGAAAATAATATATATCAATAATATCTCTGATTCGGAGGATAACAGAGTATGAACCTGACGGATTATATCAAAGACGGAGTGGCCATACTCCAGCCCAAAGGGAAAATTATGGGTGGGCCGGACGCCACGATTCTTCATGAAAAACTTCATGAATGCGTGGAAAACGGCAATAAGCAAGTGGTCATCGACCTGGCCAAAGTCGAATGGATGAATTCGACCGGATTGGGAATTTTGATTTCCGGCCTAACGACCATGAAAAACAACGGCGGCGAACTGAAACTGGCCAACGTAACCGACAAAATTCAATCGCTCTTAACGATTACCAAACTTGTGACGGTTTTTGAAGCCCACGATTCGGTGGATGAGGCGGTTGCATCCTTTTAAACAGCCGGAACAGGCATGATTTCAATCCAAAAGGGTAGGTTGCATCCCGATCTGCCCTTTTTGCGTATATGGAAATAACAGAATGAAAAAACCAATTATCGTGGACAACACCATAAGGATACCTTCTCAGGAAGAATTTCTTCCCGACGTCGACAGTTTCATCGAAGGCATGCTGCGAGGCTACGGGACCGAGGAGACCACTATTGCCGATATTGCAATCTGTGTTACGGAGCTGGTTAACAACAGCATCATTCACGGGAACAAATCAAACCCGGAAAAGGAAGTGGTCGTCGAAATCGGCAAGAACGATTCCATGGTTGAGATAACAATCACCGACGAAGGTAAAGGATTCGATGTTGAGCATCTGGAAAATCCCATCGACGAAAAGAACCTCTTGAAAGAGGTTGGGCGTGGCATTTTTATCGTGCGCTCATTGATGGACAAAGTTGAAATCGATTTTCTGGATCGCGGCACTCGGGTCACGATCGCCAAAAGAATTTAAGAATTGAATCGTAAGAAATGGAATTCCTCAGGGCGATAACGACGCCGGTATACTTCGTATTCGGCGGCATTCTTCTCTTTCTGGCGTACACGATTATCCGGGACAATCCATCGGTCCGGGCCAATCGCATCACCGGAGCTATGCTATTTTTTGCAGGTCTGGGGCCGATATTTTTGGCTCTGGGTGTTATCGTCAAACCAAACGTGGCCGCCGAAGCCCCCTTCGAGGAATCCTTCGTTTATAACCTTTTTTATATCTGGGAACTGTTTTTCCCGACCCTGCTTTTATTCAGCTGGGTTTTTCCTATCGATCGGCTCTCATACATGAAACGCCGCCGCCTGCGCTACCTTATATTTTTCCCGCAGGTGTTTCATATTTTATTAGTACTGCTTTTCCGCAATCCCGAACGAATTCTGGACCTGTTCGAAGTCGAATCGGGGGAAGGTTTTCTCAGCCTTATTCTGGAGCCGATTTCTTATTTGATGAAATGGGTGGTGCTCGGGTTCAGCCTGCTTCTCAGCTCCGAAGCCGCACTTTTTTCATTCATAAATCTAATATATGTGGGGTTGGCCGTGTACTTCCTGATTCGCGGCAAGGCCCTGATTGAAAACAAACAGGTTCGTCGTCAAACAAATGTACTTATCTGGGGCATCAGCGTATCTGTAATACTGCTGACCGCGGCGGTACTCATACCCAAGCTTTTTTCGATTCAGGTTTCCGATGCCTTCATGGATATATCCATGATATTGGTCCTCCTGACCGGGGGCGGTTCGATTGCCTGGTCGATAGTACGGCACCAATTCCTTGATGTCAGTATTATTTTCCGCCAATCGCTGGCTTATACTGTCACATCGGGAATTCTTGTCGGGGTATATATATTGCTGGTTGGCCAGATGGACCGATTCGTGACGTATCTGTTCGGGGCCGAGACAAAAATTGTCAATATCGCCTTTATCGTCCTGGCCTTGATTCTGTACCAGCCGATCATCAACCGCATCGACGATTTAATTAAAAAGCTGTTTATGAAAACGCGGGCAGACTATCGGACGGTCCTCGGGCATCTGTCCCGGAGCATGATATCCGTGTTCGACCCGGCCCGCGTCCGCTCCATTATAGAAAAGACGCTGCAAACGACAATTCTTATCGAGCACGTTTATTTCGTAATGTACGATGACGTTTTAATGGAGTACGTATTGCTGGCGTCGGAAGGGTTCCCGACCCGGTCGATAATCAACCGCGAAGATCCTCTGCTGGGCGCAATCGGCCAGCTCGAAGCGCCGCAGCCGCTGGATCGTATGGGTGGATATGGCAAAGACAGTAATCTGTTCCTGCAATTAAGCAAGCGACGGGTTCAATTGATACTGCCTCTAAAGGACTCCGATCACCTGCTGGGCTTTCTGGCCCTGACTGAAAAAGTTTCCGGGTACAGGTACAACACGGAAGATTTAACGGTGCTGGGAGTGATTTCGAATCAACTGGTTACATCGCTTACCAATGCCCGGCTGTATGCCGACTCGCTGGAAAAGCAGGTGCTTGAAGAAGAAATCACCATGGCCCGCCAGATTCAGGTCGAACTGCTACCGAAAAAACCTCCGGCATCGAATACGTTCGACCTTAAGGCCTTGTCGATACCTTCGCAGACCATCGGAGGCGACTTTTATGATTTCATCAACCACGGTGACGGGAAATTCTCTATAGTTATAGCCGATGCCTCCGGTAAAGGCGTCCCGGCCGCCCTGCTGGTCGCACAGATACAGGCGATGCTTCATTCAGAGATACAAAACAAAAACGAGCTGGCGCGAATTCTTCAGAATATCAATGAGTACGTGGTGGCGTCGACCACGGCGGAAAAGTACGCGACGCTTTTCTACGGAGAGTTTATACCCGACGGCCGCGTTTTCAGGTACGCCAACGCCGGGCACAATTATCCCATGCTGGTGCGTGCCGACGGCTCTCACGAAATGTTGTCCAAAGGCGGCATGCTGATCGGGGCTTTTTCCGGGGCGTCGTATGAAACATCGGAGGTTTCTTTAAACGATGACGATCTCATGGTGTTCTATACGGATGGATTATCCGAGGCCCAGAACGAAAAGGACGAAGAGTACGGAGAAAAGCGCATTTTGGATTTCGTAAGGGATCATCGGCACCTTTCGCCCGACGATATTATCGACGGCATATTGAAAGACGTGGGGAGATTCGACGTTTCCGATCCGCCGCGCGACGACACGACCATAATTATTTTGAAAGCAAACAACGGGATTGTAAATGCCACAGGATAAGCTTGACGAAAAACTTCTGTTCGAACGAAAATATAATAATTACGGATTTAAATATTGTCCGATCTGCGGGAGCGATTTTGTCCGGCGCGAACTCGATCATAAAACCCGGCTCCAGTGCAGCAATGAAAACTGCGGTTATATTTACTACCACAACCCGACCCCGGCGGCGGGAGCGATGATAGTCGACGACGGCAAAATTCTGCTTGTAAAACGGGCCGCGCCGCCCAAAATCGGCTACTGGTGTCTTCCCGCCGGATTTATGGAGTTCGACGAACACCCGACAGAAACGACGGTGCGCGAAATTAAAGAAGAAACCGGGCTGGATATTGAAATCGAGCAAATATTCGAAATCTATTCCGGCAACGACGATCCCCGCACCAATGCCGTTTTGATATTGTATAAGGCCCGTATCGAAGGCGGCAAACTCAGTGCCGGTGACGATGCCTCCGAAGCCAAATTTTTCTCATTTACGGAGCTTCCTGACAATATTGCCTTTGTTTCTCACCGTCAGGCGCTGAAAGATTATGTGGTGCGGTTTCCGCGAAGCGAATGAAACTTTTATATTGCCAATGGGTCTAATTCTACTATAGATGTACCGGTTTTAAACTTCACCCGGAGGATTTGTATGATCCGACATATATCGACTGCAATATTAATAACATTGTTTGTTTTCATTTTATCTATGACCGCATCGGCCGCCGACGGGTATAAAAAATATTCTCTCCCTTCTGAAGGTGAGGACTACTTTAAAATAGTCGCCGGTGAAAAAACCATGACATTCACGTTTTTCGATGGCGACGCCAAACTTATAACGGTAATTCGCAAAACAGAGGTTCATCGCAAAGACGGCAATATTTATTTGGGCAAAGACCTCATCCTCGACGCCAATTCATTTCGTTTCGGAGACAGCAATTTCCCCCTTGAAGACATCGACCGCACCACGGTTGATATCGACCACGACAAAGGCGTGACGATTACTTTCACACGAAAAAGCGAAAGTCAATCTCAAAGACCGAGCCGGCATAAAAATGTCATATCGGTGGACAAAGCTACAAATGTTAACAAAGGCGATTTCCTGCGCGGGTCGGTTATTGGATTCTGGTCAGACATAAACATCGATGGCGAAATTAACCAGGATGTGATTTCTTTATTCGGCAATATAACTCTCGGTGAAGATGCCGTGGTCCGGGGTGATATTGTCGCATTAAACGGTACTATTAACGGGTCGGGCAAGGCGACCGTCTATGGTGAATTTGCCGAAACCGATTTCGAAGGCAAAAGCTGGAAAAAACATTGGAGAAGACGGTGGCAGTACGAAGATAATTTCCCGCTTATCGCCCACTTTTACTATAACCGGGTTGACGGGGCTGCGCCTTATTTGGGCATCAAATACGTGGACGAGGATTCCCTTTACCCCACCATCACTGCTTATGGCGGGTATGCCTTTTCATCGGAACGATGGCGTTATTTCCTCGGATTCGAACAATATTTCTATAAGGCTCGGCCAATTACGATCGGCGGTAATATTTATCAAAGACTGGATTCGCCCGATGACTGGATAATCTCTGAGGCCGAGAACACGGCTTTCGCTCTTATCGCGACCGAGGATTATAAAGATTATTATGAAGCGCGCGGCGGTTACGGATTTGTGCGCTGGACACCGTTTGCGGGAAACAGTTATGAAATCGGAGTTCGGGGCGAGCGCCAGAGCTGGCTCGACGCCCATCGCAACTTATGGTCGCTTTTCGGAGGGAATAAAAGATTCCCCGACAATTTCTATGCTTTCGGAGAATTCCCTCACGAGCTGGCCGAAGAGCAGTTCGACGGTAAAGATCTGACTGCTCTCGAATTTAAAGCGTCTTATGAAACGCCGGATTATGATAAAGACCTGATCGAATCTTTCTGGATGGCGCAGGGTGAAATCGAATGGTCGCCAGAAAGCTGGAGCGGCGATTTTGACTATACGAGATATTTCGGTACCGGAACACGGTATCAAAAACTCAATGAATTTTCGGGTTTATTGGTCCGTCTTGCGGCAGGAAGCGCCGACGGCATGCTGCCCATGAACAAGAAGTTCTTTATGGGGGGTTTGGGAACGCTGTACGGTTATCGTCATAAAGAATATTTCGGCGATCAGTTCTGGATGGCCGATATCGAATATCATTTGATTCTGCCGCACAGCGACTTCGACGGCTGGCTGTTTTATAACGTGGCGCAGATAGGCGACGGCGTTCGCGACCTCGGGGATTTCGAAGTCAAACACTGCCTTGGAGTGGGTCTGTCATTAAACAGTGATATCCGGCTGAACGTCGCCCAGCGTCTGGACAAATCCGGAGCGGCACCGAGGCTTTATATCCGGATCGGACGGCTGTTTTAAAACTAAACGGAAAATTTAAATCCCGCATATTCTGCTTGTCATTTTTCGCCGGCCGCACTAAGTCATATTCTGACACATAATTAGACAAATTCGGCTTCAACCAATTTTGTCGATTTTTATTAGAAATCAAATCAAAAGGCTATAATGAAGCTGTAAGAATAAAGTCTGTTTTCCCAACCGCCGATTTTCATCTTTCTTCTATACCTTAAGGGAATGCGCCCAAATGCCGATAAAAAATTAAACTACTAGCCTTTAGGCAGGACTGGGGTAAACGTATATGGACGAATATCAGGGAAATGCAACAAAGTTTAAGCCGGACATAATTTTCGACGACTCCGGCCCGGTTGATGAAGATACTCAGCGACTGAAAGTTTCGGAATCCGGTAACGCGCTGGCCGAAATGGAAGCCGCTCTCGACGAGATTGCCGGAGCCAATCCGCGTATAGAAAAAGACGAAGTTACCGCAACCAAATCGCTCGATGATTTGCGCGGTCTTCTTCATGTTTCGCAGGCAGTAAACTCGTCACTCGTACTCGACGATATCCTTCAGATTGTCATGAAGAAGGCCATCGAACTGCTGTCAGCGGAACGTGGCTTTATTATGCTACTGGATGAATCCAACAAACTGCAGTTCAAAACGGCATACAATCTTTGTAAAGAAGCCATGATGGACGAGGATTTCAAAATTTCCAATTCCATCGCCGACCAGGTTGCCAGCACCGGTAAGTCTATCTATGCATCCGACGCCCAGTCCGATGAACGATACGCCGGGCAGAAATCCGTCCGCGAGCTGCACCTTCGCTCTATCATGTGCGTCCCCCTGAAAATCAAGAACAGTGTGATCGGTATTATATATCTGGACAATTCATCGCAGGCCAAACTGTTTTTGAAATCCGACCTGTTCCTGTTCGAGCTGTTTGCCCAACAGGCTGCCAATGCGATTCACAATTCCGGTCTGTACTATCACGTCCTCGATTTAAAGAAATACAACGAAACCGTAATAAATAACTCCCCGGTCGGGATCGTCGTCATCGACTCGGGGTACAACGTGATTTCCATCAATGACGCCGCCCTTGCCACTCTCGAAAAAAACAAAGATGATATTACCCCGTATCATCCTAAAGAAACCCCCACCAAATTTCTAAGTTTGATTCCGGAAACGGAAACCTCCAAATGGCGGCAGATGATAGACGTCGCTCTCACCACCAACCAATCCTACGAAGATGCCCGCTACTTCCACAATACCGGCTACGAAGAAAAAGTCCTGTCGATCAAGATATCTCCGACCAATCAGATACCGTACGGCGGCGACGGTTTGATTCTCATCATTGAGGACATCACGGAAAAAGTCATCATGGAAAAATATGTCATTCTCTCCGAGAAACTCGTGGCCCGGGGAGAAATGGCGGCATCGATCGGTCATGAACTGAACAATTATCTGACCATCATCGCCAACAATGCCGAACTTCTCGCTCTCAACATAGATAAAGGCTCGACCGACAAAGCCAAACGCAACACGGGCCAGATTATCGAGAGCATCAAGAAGATGAAGCGGTTCACCGACGGGCTGATGGATTTCTCCAAGCTCGAAACCGAAGTCATCAGTTATGATCTCAAGCTTCTGGTTGAGGATTTGCTGTTCTCAATAAAGCCGCAGGCGCGCTTTAAGAAGGTCGATTTCAGTGTCGATCTCGACAATGACATGCCGACCGTCCAGATCGACGTCGGACAGATCCAGCAGGTCCTGATGAACCTGCTTTATAACGCCGCCGACGCCACTGACGACCGAGCGACCTCGGAAAGCGATGAAAAAGGTTATAAACGGCGTATCGACATCTCGACTTCGTATGACAAGAAGAAACGCCTCGCCAAGATTACCGTGGCTGACAACGGCTGCGGTATTGGCGAAGAAGGCTTGACGAAAATATTTACGCCCCACTACACGACCAAAGATTCGGGGCACGGATTGGGGCTGGCCAACTGCAAAAAAATCATCGAGTCGCACCAGGGTGAAATCACGGTGCAGTCGAAGGTTGGCCAGGGAACGAGCTTTACAATAAAGCTGCCTCACGAACACAAAACCCAAAAATAATGCCACATGAATTTGAAAGTATCGGACGCTTCAAAATAATTCGCCCCATAGGAAGTGGGGGCACTGCCCGCGTATTTCTTGCCACGTCGCCCGACAACAAAAAACCAGTCGCCCTTAAAACTTCGATCGATTCGGCGCCGGGTGAAGTGCGTCAATTTCTGCCATTGATAAAAAAGGAATACGACCTGATTGCCGGAATGTCCTACCCCGGCCTGGTCAGAGTGCGCGAACTAAACAGCGACGATGAACGCGCGCCATACCTTACCATGGAATATTGCCCCGGCAAGGCTTTGGATGAATTCGGGCCTGTTGAAAATTCGGCAATCCTCCTCAATTTGCTGTCGTCGATATCACTAAATCTGTACTATCTGAAGCTGGCCGGACTTTCACATGGTGATTTCAAACCGCAAAATGTATTTCTTTCCACTCCGCTCGAACGATTCCATGGCGGCGGCAGGATTTATACCAAAATCTCCGACTTCTCTCTTGCTCTGAAAGAAAATTGCGCCAGTCGCAACCGGCTCGGTATCGGGACGGTCGGATATATTGCCCCGGAAACACTCGCCGAAGGGACTTTGAATCATAAGTCGGATTTATTCGCTTTCGGAATCGTATCGTACATTTTGGCAACCGGCCTGCATCCGTTTATGGATAAAAACAGTGACCCGGTCAGAACCAATGCGCGCATCAAAGAGCACGAGCCGGAACAACCGTCCGTACTGAATTCGAAGATACCTCCGGCACTCTCCGACTTGATAATGGACATGCTGGAGAAGAATCCAACGGATCGTCCGCAGGATGCCTTTAAAATCTGTCGGGAACTTGAGAAGGTTGGTGCAACGCTATCGTATAAAGAAATGATCCGCCCGAAGCATATTCTTCAGGCTGTTACCAATTACGTAAAAATAAATACACTGAATGCGGCACCATTTAATTTGGACGATGAGTGCATCGAGACAATATGTTCATATGCCGGGGATGACCCTGAATTAATTCGCCATATATTAGAAATAAATTTCAGCAAAAAAATATTCGCTTGGGACGATGACGGACTTTTAATTTCAAACGCTAAGTGTTCTGAAATTTGCTGGCCGAGGCGCCTGCAGAGGCGACAGGCCGATGCCTTCAGCAGGCTGAGTGTATCCGATAAGAAAAAGGCAATTATCTGCACCGTGCTTGGTAACACGCAGGATGCAATAGATCTGGAGCAAATAGCATTTGA
This sequence comes from uncultured Ignavibacteriaceae bacterium, assembly GCA_964569945.1. Classification (GTDB taxonomy): domain Bacteria; phylum Zixibacteria; class MSB-5A5; order GN15; family PGXB01; genus CALAMC01. Next base: position 4,625 of record CAZMWI010000031.1, on the reverse strand, counting down.
TGATAAAGAATATTATCCTCCTCCGCTCTTGACATATATGAGTAAATTCGTATTGCCGCTCACCGCTCAAAGGATCAACCGAAGATTGGCCCGCGAAGCAGCCGATAAAGGAAATCACTATCTGGCGGCTTTGCTTTATTCGCGTGCGGGACAGCTCGCAGATGGCTTTACTCACGCTCTCGACGCGGCCAATGAAGCCATCAATAACGCCGAATATAACCAAGCCGAAGATATTCTCGACAAGTACATCATCCTGGCGCGCGTGAAGGTCGACACGGAACGGCTGAAAATCCTGCTCAGGCAGAAAGCCGAAGTGGCGAAACGCGCGGGGCAGATCAACATATCCGAGAAGATACTTCTGGACATAATAAATCTTTGCAAAAGCGGCGATGAAGATAAATTCCTGGCCGAAATATTCAAAGAACTCGGCGACCTGTACAAAATGAAACAGGATTATACATCCGGCCTCAAAGCTCTTCGTCAGGCCGAAGAGATTTTCCATCAGATCGACGACAAGCTCGAACTATCCCATACCCTAAATAACATGGGCAATATTTACTGGATCGACGCCCGATACGACGAAGCTCATTCGTACTATTGGCGAGCATTCAAAATACAGAGAAGGCTGCAGGCCATCGATGACGTCGCCTCCACCCTGACCAACATGGCGTCTATATACTTCTACCGCGAACGCTTCTCCCGAGCCATTCGCCTGTTTCGTTTGTCGCTCAGACTGAAACGTCTTACCGGTAATGCCATCGAAATAGCGCGGACTCTGAACAATCTCGGCTATGTCTACTCCGAACTGGGTCTTTCGGATAAAGCAATAGATTGTCTTGAAGAATCACTCCAGCTCAATGAAAAAACCTGCAGTCAGAAAAGCCTGTTGTTCAACCTCGAGAATCTAACGCTGGTAATGCTCTATGCCGGACGGTTGCGCGAATCTGTCAGCCATTTAAAGCGAGGTCTTTCGATTTCAGAGAATTTGGGTGATGAAGCACATCAGGGTGTGTTCCTGCGCGGTCTCGCTACAGTGCAAAAACGCCTCGGATATTACGGCCAGGCGTTGAGCAATATCAAACGGGCCATTGCAATCAGTGAAAACAATAATGATGAGCCGCACTTGATTTTGTGCCTGATTCAGTATGGTGACTTGCACTACAGGTTGAACATACTCGGCAAAGCGTTTGAAGTGTACCAGAAGATAGATGAACTCTCCCGCAAAATCGGGGACCGTCGAGCCCAAATAGCGGCGATCATCCTGCAAAGTCAGATTGACAGCGATTATCGTCACCTCGAATCGGCGCGTACTATCGCCGAGGAACTCAAACTTGGCCGAAGCATCCGCTACGTACTGATTCAAAAAACAGAATTGGCCCTCAAGCACAACGAAATGTCCCTCGCCTCCGAATCTCTGGAAGAGCTTGACCGCATGTTCGACCGCCGCGAAACTGATCTGGAAATGCCAAGGCTTGAAAATCTGCACGGCCTCTATCTGCTGCGTGAGGGAAAGCTCGACGAAGCCGAAATGGTCCTGACCAAAGCCCGGACGCTGGCGGCTCGATCGGCGCTATTACCTGAAATGTGTGAAATTGATTATCACCTCGGGTTGGCTCATACCGAACAAAAAGATTATGAAAGAGCCTTCGGGCATTTTAAGGATGCAATAGGCGGCTTTAAAAAGACCGCTCTCGATATAAAAGACGAAGCAGTACAGCAGGCTTTCATGAAAAACGACCTGCTGGTTTCGCTCGGGGAAGAAATAAAAAAGCTGAATGCCTTGCTTGTACTAAAAAAAGGGGCAGGTCTTTAAGACCTACCCTCATGTCAACATACAGAGGAGCCTGCCCTCAATGGCTAATGATGGTCAAGACTCCCGGCAGTTTTGGTTGGCAAATCGAGCCGTTAAGATCAACCGCCACCCCAACCGCCAAAAAGCTGGCCACCCTGATCGAATCCAACAGGGGCAACCTTCTCTTCAAGTTTGACGATTGTGAGTACGTACATACTATGTACCTCCTCCGATGTTGAATTTAGTGCCCTGGAGTATCCAGTACACTCTTCCCTGCGCCTGAGCGTAGGGTAGTTTTTTTAAAGCCTTTAATTTTTTATCTCCTGACCAAAAATACACAATGGCCTCTTCGGAAGCAAGCGAATAAATAGAGCTATTTCCATCCGAAATTATCCACATTCAGACAATCACCAGATGTAATATCAATGATTATATATAATACAATATATTGTTGGCATTTTGTCAAGGACAAAACAGGAAAACTTTTCCCACTTGCACTTAACCCCTGAAATTGGACTTAAACGAATATATTTTTATGATTTGATCGTTTCGATCAATTTGCGATTGTACTCGCTCATCATATCGGAACGCCGCAGTACACCAAGCATAATCGACGGATCGGACTTATTGACTACCGGCAGCATGCGATAGCCTTTTATCGCAAACTTCTTATTGGCCTCTTCAAGCGTATCTTCGGGAGAGACTGTGACAAGATTTGTCAATACTATGTCTTTGGCAATTATAAGATTATCCAGTGAATGCTTCGTCAAGACGCCCATCAGGTCCAGCAAAGAAAGCATCCCGACGAAATTCCCCTGCTTATCGATGACTGCAAAATCCGTCCCGCGCGATTTTTCAACCGTTTCCATAATCCGCGTAACGGGCATATCGGCGGGTATTGTAAAATATTCACTGCTCATCACTTCGCTTACTCTGGTCGCCTGCAAAACGCCTATGTCTTTACCGGCCTTCAGAAACACTCCCCGCTTGATTAATTTAATGGTGTAAATCGACGGCTCATACAGCCTCCTGGCCACCAATGTCGAAAACACGACAGCTACCATGAGTGGAAGAATAATCCTGTAATCGTTGGTCATCTCGAAGATAATCAGGATAGCTGTCATCGGGGCATGGGTCGTGCCCCCGATCAGCGCCGCCATACCAACCAACGCGTAGGCTCCCATACTGGCAGTGGCCGACGGAAACAGAAGATGCACACCATATCCGAACGACGCCCCGGTCACCGCTCCCATAAACAGCGACGGGGCAAAAATACCGCCGGAAGACCCGCTCCCGAGAGTCAAACTGGTCGCGGCGATTTTCAGGAATATTAAAAGTATGGTCAGGCTAATCGCCATGCGGCCGTAGAGGGCCAGCCTGATAGTATCGTAACCGTCGGCGAAAATCTGCGGGTAGAACATGCCGATTATCCCAAACATAAGACCGCCGATGGCCGGTTTGGTCCAATTTGCCACTTTTAATCTATCAAAAAACTCTTCCGTGTAATAAAGCGACTGGGTAAACATCACTGCTACACCCCCGCATACAACCCCCAAAACCATATAAAGCGGAATTTCCCAGGCCGATACAAGGGTATAATCCGGAACCTGGAAGGCCGGACTATTGCCCAGAAAAGACCTTATCACCACCGAAGCAATAACCGATGAGATCAGCACCGGCGAGAAGGTCTTTATCGCAAAATCACCCAAAATAATTTCAAGAGAAAAGATGACACCCGCAATAGGTGCATTAAACACGGCCGATATACCCCCGGCCGCGCCGCACCCGACCAGGACCTTCACCCGGTCCGAGGACATATTGAATATTTGCCCGATAGTCGAACCTATGGCAGAGCCTATCTGAACGATTGGGCCCTCACGTCCGGCCGAACCACCGGAACCGATACATATCGCCGAAGCTACCGCCTTGGCGACCGCCACTCGTGGGCGAATGACGCCACCCTTGCGGGCCACCGCGTCCATAACTTCGGGAACACCGTGGCCTTTGGCTTCCACCGAAAAACCATAGACGATCGGGCCGACGATCAGGCCGCCGACTACAGGTATGGCAGGAATCCACCATTTGATTGCTCCGGCCTGCCCCGCCAGCATGCTTTCCGAATACCCAAAGAAAATGTCTTTAAAGGTGACTATCAACCATATGAAAAAGTACGCGCCAAGTCCGGTGCCCAGCCCGATGATCACAGCCATCGTGATCAGAATCTGGGTTTCCGAAAAATGGAATATCTTCTGCAGCTTTTCTTTGGGCAGTTTCTTCATAGTCCACGGAATCTATCAAAAATTTAAATCATTGCAAGGTCTTTTTGTCTTGTTTTAAAAATAGAATATGTCCATCAGCTTCCGAATATTCTTGACTTATACAAAGCTAAAGCTAAATTATTGAATAATATGCGTTGAATCGTGGAGTTTTCTGTTGTGAAAAGTTTCACGTTCGACGTTTTAATGTCAACATAGAGGAAAGTATTATGATCAATAAAGCAGACGCTGTTGTCGTGGGGGGAGGCATTATCGGACTCGCCACCGCCTTCAATCTGGCGAAAATGAAATATGGCAAAATTCTGGTTTTAGAAAAAGAGATGTTCCTCGGAACCGGGGCCACGGCCAAATGCGCCGGGGGCGTTAGGGCCCAGTTTACGACCAAAGTCAATATTCAGATGTCGATGAAATCCGAAGAAATACTGGTCAATTTCGAAGAGTTGACCGGCTGGCCCGCCGTCTATGACCAGGTCGGTTATATGTTTCTGCTTTCGGGTGAAAACGAATTGGCTCAGTTTTCCAAAGCCGTGGAACTTCAAAAATCGCTGGGCCTGCCG
>CAZMWI010000030.1:0-23164 GCA_964569945.1 uncultured Ignavibacteriaceae bacterium | reverse complement strand
ATTCATAACGAAGAAATTCCCCAAAGCCCATAATCATCCCTGGGTCGAGGGTCGCTCCAAATGGTTCGTCACGGCGGCGCTTTTTCTGGGGACGGCTTCACCGGTGCCGTTCGACATTCTCTACTTCGCCTGCGGGATAAAGCGCTACCCGGTCGGATTGCTTTTTGTCGCCTGTGTGGCCGGGCGAATTATTCGCTATTTGTATCTTGGTTATGGCTTCGGCTTTTTCAGCCGGTGGATGTGATTTTCAGCTTCTTGATCCGTTGAGTCCTTCGACCGCTTTCAAAGTAGTCTCGACCGGGGGGATATCTTTCATCGACTGCCCGTAATACGAAAACCTGATAATTCCTTCTTTGTCGACCAGCGTCTGGGCCGGGAGTCGTCCCAGTTTTATCAGGCTGACTTCCTGCCCGAACCGATCCAGGACCAATCTTTCCGGGTCGGGCAGCCCGACGAACGGGAGATATTCTTTGCGCCAGTAGTTCTTGAAAGCCTTCTTCTTTTCCGGTCCGATGACGATCACTTCGGTGTCGCGGCGGACAAAATCCTCGTATACCCGCCTGAGCTGTGCCAGGTGTTTGCGGCAGAAGGGACACATGAAACCACGATTAAAGACAAGCAGCATATTTTTGCGCCCCAGCAGGCTGTCGGAGGAAAATTCCTCTCCAGCCAGGTCTTCAAGCGAAAAGACAGGCAGCTTCTGTCCCGATTTTAGTTTATTATCCGGTATTTTCATTTTCGGCCCGCACGAAGAAACCTCTCCACATATAATCTAAGAACAATCGGGGTTTAAAGCAAGACGACTTTATGGTGCGGTCCATTTGAGAGAAAATGGCAAAAAAATAAAGGGGCGGAAAAATCCACCCCTTATCGGAATATCTGAATAAACTTGTTATCAGTATTCGAATCAGTCGCGCGGGCCGCGGCGTTCATCCCGTCTGCGCGCGATATTGATGCGCAGCTGACGGCCGTCAAGCTCTTGCCCGTTCAGACCGTCGATAGCCGACTGCGCCTGATCATCGGACGGCATTTCTACGAACGCGAATCCACGAGACTGGCCAGTCATTCTATCTTTGATTACGTTCACACTGGCGACTTCGCCATAGCCTTCAAAGGCGTTTCTCAGGCTATCTTCGCTGGTGTTGTAAGACAGATTGCCGACATAAATGTTCACAAAAGACTCCTTTACTCTGTTTATCCCCCAAGTTCTCGGACAACTGCAATGAGGCCTGACGGATAAACGTTTTAACGAAAAATTTGTTAATTATCTGGATATGTTAAAAGAAGATATCGAATAAATCAAAACCCTGCAGAATAAAATAATTCACAATTCATCATAATAAATATATCGGAATTTACAAGTTTGGCAACATAATTATTTGAAAAACGCGAAAATTTTTCGGAAGGGAATTGTCAGGATGTCGTTGTCCGCCGGATATTTATATCGTTACGCGAGGTCATCGTGGATTTCGAAGTTCTGGTGCCGGACGATTTCTCCCTCGACCATATATATGACGTCTTCGGCTATATTGGTAGCGTGGTCGGCGATTCGTTCCAGATTGCGTGAGACGCTCAACAGGTCTATCAAATAGTGGGTGTTCTCGGGCTTGTTTTTCAATTCCTCGATAACGACCCGGTACGTCTGCCGGTGACATTCGTCGACTTCATCGTCGGCCTCACATACGTTCCTCGCGATCCGTGGGTCCATATCAACCAGCGAGTCGGCGCTCAGTTTGACCATGCTCATGACCTTGGCGAGCATTCCGTTCAGATCAAAAGGTACCGGCATATCGGGTTTTCTGGCAAGAGATATAGCACGCTCGGCGATATTTTCCGCCAGGTCGCCAATCCGCTCCAGGTCGTTGTTGATTTTCATCACCGCTATAATAAACCGAAGGTCAATCGCCACCGGCTGATAAAGCGCGAGAATTTTAAGACCCTCTTCTTCGAGTTCGACCTCGAAATTATCAATTTCAATATCACGGTTGATGACATCCCGGGCCAGAACCGGGTCGCGCTCTATAATGGACTTAACGGCCGCACGGAGGTTTTCCTCGACAAGGGCCGTCACGTGGAGAATATCTTTTTTCAGTTTGGAAATTTCATTTTGCTAGTGTTTTGTCATACGAGCAATCCTTAACCGAAACGACCGGTGATATAATCTTCGGTTTTCTTCTTCTCCGGTTTCGTAAATAGTTTCCGTGTCCCGCCGAATTCGATAAGAATTCCCTCATAGAAGAACGCCGTGTAGTCCGAAATACGGGCCGCCTGCTGCATGTTATGGGTTACGATAACGATAGTATAGTTATTTTTCAATTCTCCAATCAAGTCTTCAATTTTGGACGTGGAAAGCGGGTCGAGGGCCGAGGCGGGTTCATCCATGAGGATAATTTCGGGGCGTATCGCCAGCGCCCGAGCGATGCAGAGCCTCTGTTGCTGTCCGCCCGAAAGCATATAGGCGTTGTTGTCGAGCTTGTCCTTTACTTCTTCCCACAAAAAGGCCCGCTGCAGTGAATCCTCGACAACCTGGGCAATAACGTGCTTGTCTTTGATGCCGTTGACGCGAAGGCCATAGGCGACGTTCTCGAAAATGGACTTGGGAAAAGGATTCGATTTCTGAAAAACCATCCCAACCCTTGTCCTGACGGACGATGCATCATTAAAATCGCGGTAAATGTCTTTGCCGTCGAGTTTGATGGTGCCTTCCATACGGACTCCCGGAATGGTTTCGTTCATGCGGTTAAGCGTCCTAAGAAACGTAGATTTCCCGCATCCCGATGGCCCGATCAGGGCGGTTACCATATGCTCCTGGATATCCATCGAAATGTTGTGCAGCACCTGGTTTTTGCCGTAAAAGAAATTCAAACCATCCACGGTCATTTTCAGGCTTTTTTTCTCGACCGGCGGACGATCCGGAGGTTTGATCCTTGCTTTGTCCTCTTCCACCGAAATTGTATCCTCAGATATCGACACGCTTCTTCCTCATTCTCGATCTAATCAGGATAGCGACCAGATTCAACATAAAGGTCAACAACAATAATACCAACACCGTTCCGTATAATATCGGTTTCGTCGCTTCGATATCCGGTGACTGGGTCGCCATGACATATATATGATACCCCAGTTCCATGAACTGGTCGTTTAATCTTTGCGGCAAATATGGTAGATAATAAGCGGCACCGGTAAACATGATGGGCGCCACTTCGCCCGCCCCACGACTGACCGCCAGAATTGAACCGGTGAAAATGCCCGGCATCGCCTGCGGAATCAAAACCCGGCGAATTGTCTGCAGCTTGGTTCCGCCCAAAGCATAGCTGGCGTCCTTTAGCTCGCGGGGGATGGTTTTCAGAGCTTCTTCAGTGGATATGATTACGACAGGGAGGGTCAGTAATGCCAAAGTCAAGGATGCCCAGATAATGGCCGGTTGCCCCCACACGGGTCCTTCGGAGCCGAAGAAAACTTTATCGATACCTCCGCCGACAAATCCAATAAAAAACCCCATACCGAACAGGCCCAAGACGATTGAGGGCACCCCGGCAAGGTTGTTTATCGCCACGCGAATCATGCGTGTTACCTTGGAATTCGGGCTGGTGTATTCCTGAAGATATATCGCCGTAAAAACCCCGACCGGGATAACCGCTATCACCATCAGAATAACCAGAGCAACTGTCCCGAATATGGCTGGGAAAACACCGCCGCCTTCCATGCCCTGCTCAGGTGGATGAGTTAAAAACTTCCAGCTTAAGGTTCCGGCCCCGCCAATAATTATGTTGCCCATGATTATAGCCAGCATCGTGACTATGATAACGACTGCGAGGAAAGTCAATCCCCTCGGAATCCACCCCTTTGTTTTTGGGCGGAAGGCCAGTTCCCTCGGTTCCGCCATGACTTCGGCGGTTTTAGCCTGTTCGCGGGTTTTCAAATTACCTTACCCTGAAGTTTTTCTTTCAATTTTATGAGGACCATTTCGCCGCCCAGATTAATCAGGAAAGTAAATGCGAATAAAAGCGAACCGATGAAAAACAGTACCGTGTAATGCGCTCCCCCGAATACGACCTCGGCCAGTTCGGCGGCAATTGTCGCGGAAAATGTTCTTATCGAATCGACAAAGCTCGCGGAAATTATGGCGGCATTGCCCGATGCCATCAGGACAATCATCGTTTCGCCTACGGCCCGGCCGAAACCCAGGACTATACCCGCGGCGATACCCGGCATAGCCGCCGGAAAAACCATCGAAAATGAAACCTGCCAGGGATTGGCGCCGAGCGCGATAGCCGCATCGCGCAACGATTTCGGGACCGACGTCATAGCATCCTCCGCCACCGTGAAAATTATCGGTATGACGGCTATCCCCAAGGCGATGCCGGCATTAAGGGCATTTAGTCGAAAAGTCAGATGGAATAAATTTTGCAAAATTGTAGCCAGTACCATCAGCGCGAAAAATCCCAACACCACCGATGGTATCGCCGCCAGCATTTCTATCACAGGTTTGATAATTTCACGCATCCTTTTCCCGGCGAATTCAGAAGAATAAATGGCCGCCCCGACACCTAACGGAATGGCGAACAGCATGGCGACAATCGCAGCTTTGATAGTCCCCAGAAACAGAGGGTACAACGAATATTTAGGAACATTAGAATTGGGCTGCCAGGAGTACTTCGGTTCACGCCCTTTGTAGAATTCCTGCTTGAAAACCATTTTCCCGACGGTGACTTCTTGATTAATCTCAGGACTCGTGAAAATAGGAAGCGCTTCCTTAAAAATAAACACGAATATCAATAGAATGCCGATCAGGGCGGCGAAAGCGTTTAAAGAAATAAGCTTTTCACCGAGGAATTCCCTGGTCCTGGATTTTGGCTTAAATTTCAATTCAATCATTTTGCCTAAAAAGACTCATGATGGCGGCTAGCCGCCATCATTGAATCTATGGGAAGTGAGTAGCTTTCTATTGTACGGCCATTTCTTTGGCACGATCTTTCGGAAGAGGGATATAATCCATCTCCTGAGCAATCTTCTGTCCCTTTTCGGAAAGCGCCCAGTTGACCAGAGTTTTTAACTGACCCGTCGGCTTGCCGTTGAAAAACCAGTAGAGGTCGCGTGAAATCGGGTACGTACCATTGGAGACGGTTTCCATCGTCGGCAGGATAGCCTTGGAGCCGTCGGTTTTGCGTACGGCTGCATCCTTGACGCCTTTGGCCCACGCAATACCGCCGTAACCAATACCGTTGACATCCTTGGAGACCGCATTCACGACCGCGGCCGTTCCGGGAAGGGTCTGCGTGTATTCGGAGTAATCCTCGTCGTCCAGAACTTCTTCCTTGAAGAAAGCGTAGGTGCCACTGTTGTTTTCGCGGCCATACAGAATAATACGAGCATCGTTGCCGCCGACTTCTTTCCAGTTCGTTATGGCACCGGTGTAAATACCTTTAAGCTGGGCAAAACTCAGCTCCTTGACGGGATTCTTTTCGTTGAGGTAGACGGATATACCGTCGAGAGCAACCGAAACGCGATAAGGCGTAATACCCTTGGCTTTAGCCTGGGCATATTCCTTTTCTTTCATATCGCGCGAGGCTTCGCAGATGTCGGTCGAGCCATTCAACAAAGCCGCAATTCCGGTTCCGGAGCCGCCTCCGGCCACCTGAATCACGACGCCGGGATTTTCCTTCATGTATTCTTCGGCCCATCTCTGCCCCAGCCGAATCAGCGTGTCGGAGCCTTTTACGGTGATGTTGGTTCCGGCGAATACGAACCCGGTTGCGATCAAAGCCGCCGCCATCAAAATCAATGCTTTCTTCATCGTTTCCTCCTTAAATCCATTCACAGGAATTTTAAATTCTTTTGTTAAGGTTATATTAAGATCCTTAAATTTCCTTTGTCTTAGAATTTTAATTGCAGGTCGATTTGCATCCGGTTAAAATCGGTCGGATCGGCCTGCTGAAGACCCATCTGATTGATAAAATAGCTGAAATCGAACGCGGCGTTATCAGACAGCATATATGACCCTCCGAATTCATGACCTTTGGCGTCCGTGCCGCCGTTGCGGAAATCCGAGTCGGTAAACATGCCGATCACGGCGTCCTTTTCAACCCTGCGGTAAATGTAACGCACTCCCCAGGAGCCCTGCTTTTTGGCTTTACCGATTCTGATGCCGAGCAACCAGCCGGTGTTGAGACTATCAGCCGCCGTGTTGGTGACGTAATCGCCCATGACCGTAACCGGCACCGGTGCAAAATGATGGGTCAGCTCTCCCATTGTTTCGAACAACTCAAAATCTTCAGCATACGTAAAATAAGATGATTCGCCGCTGGTAACCTCAACCGCCATATTGCCCATCGGATCTTCCGAATTGAAAAAGACCGGATAGCCTTTAGTATTGACGTAGTTAAAATAACTGCCGCCGACCGCCAGGCTGGTTTTTTTCTCGTTAAAATTGAATCTTGATATCCCTTGTAAAGCCGCCAGGTAGGAATCGTTACCCTTGGAGCGTTCTTCGATCCACAATCCGGCTCCGATCAGGGTCAGGGTTACATTGTCAAAAGCCTGGGTATAATTAATAGCCCCGCCTTCAGGGTTCATGTCGCTGTCCCAAATCAATTCCGAACTTCCCGGCTTGAAAAATGGATTGTGAAATTTCCCGCCTTTGATCGATACGCCCGGCGCCTTGACCGGTTTGTATTCGAAATAAGCCATATCGAGACGAACGTCTTTGCTTGAAAAAGAACCGGTAAGAGTCTGATTGGTGGAGACAGGATCGGTGGAGCCGGTAGCAAATTGAACCGTAGCATCGATTTCCGGGGAAACTTTTCCCGTTATAGCCAGACGGGCGCGAAGCCTTTGACGATGTTCGGGGTCGTTGTCGCCGGTTTTTCTCATTTCGTGGCGGTAGCGCAGATCGCCTTTGATCTTTATAGTATCGTACCAGTTGTCTGCGGATGCCCGCCCAGCGAAAAATAACAGCGGCATAATCAATACCAATAGCTTGACAGCATTATATTTACTCATTTCTCTCTCCAATTATATCCCTTTAATTGTCAGTGCAGTTTGCGCCATGCGCGAATGTATTTAAATCCCTTACCTTCCTCCTATTTTAATTTATTGGATATATTTTAAGATTCTTTTTTCCCGTGTCTAATGGTCCCTCAGTTTTGTTGTGAGGATTGAACTCGTTTTTTATTAAGAAATTATTAAGGAAGAGTTAATGTTTGGTTAGGAATGCCTGACAGGATTACATAAGTCGGCTTTGCATATTGATAAAATAGTGAAAGTAAATAGAATTATCAGTAAATCAGGAGGTTTACCGCTAAATGACCGGCAGGTCGATTTTAAACGTCGAACCCAGGCCCGGAGTGCTGTCAACTGCAATGCGACCGCCGTGGGCCAGAATTATATGTTTGACTATGGCTAGTCCCAGGCCGGTGCCGCCGAGTTCTCGGCTGCGGGATTTATCTACCCTGTAAAAGCGCTCGAAAATTCGGGGCAGGTGCTTTGATTCAATGCCGTGCCCCCGATCTTTGACTGTTATTTGCACCGAGATTTCATCGCCGACGACGCCGATTTCCACCGGTTTGCCGTCGTCGCTGTATTTGACAGCATTGTCGATCAAATTTATAATCGCCTGTTCGAACAGCGGTGCATTGAGCCGGGCCTGAATTTCTTCCGGGCAGTTAAGCACCAGATTTGACGCTTTCGCCGACGCCATAGATTCGCAGTCGGCGATGGCCGCCTGAATCACCGGGCGCAGCGGCATTTTTGTCAAAGCAATTTCGCCCTGCTCGGATTCGGATTCAATCCGCGAGAGCCTGAGAAGATCTTCGATGATATTATTCAACCGGTCCGACTGCTTTGCAATCACATTCAAAAACCTTTCGGCTTCTTCCTTGTGTTTGACGGCGCCGTCGAGGAGCGTTTCGACCGAACCCATGATCGACGTAATCGGCGTTTTAAGTTCGTGCGAAACGTTGGCGACGAAATCGCGGCGGAGATTTTCCAGCTTGCGCATTCGGGTTATATCATTGAGCACAACCAGGACGCCGATTTCATTGCCGGAGGCGTCTTTTAAGATAGTCGCCGACGCCTGTGCCCAGCGTTCTTCTTCAACGGTAAATTCGATTGTCTCCACGATTGGCCTTTTAGTCCAGAGTGTCTCGCCAATTATCTTCTGAAGCCTGGAGTTTCGTATCGCTTCCTGAATCGTAAGCCCTATCGCGCGGGATTCATCCAGCTCAAGAAATGTCGCCGCCGCCTCGTTGAAATTTATCAACCGTTCATTGGTATCAAAGGCGAGGACGCCTTCGGTCATACTGGTCAGGACGGCTTCCTGTTCCCCCCTCTGGCGGGTGATAGTATTGATCCTGTCGCTGAGCTGCCCGGCCATTTCGTTCATAGCCAAAGCCAGTCCGCCGATTTCCTCCGTATTGGATACGGCCAGACGGCGGTCGAAGTCCCCGTCGGCGAACCGCCGCGCCCCGTCTTTTAGTTCGATTAATGGACGACTGATATTGCGACTGACGACATAGCTGATCAAAGCGGCGAGGACGGCGATAAACAGCCCAACCATTACGGCCCGAGTTCGCGCCTGCGCGATTTCATCGTCGACGAAAGCCACCGGGATTGCAGTACGTACCAACCCGAGTATATGATTATTATCCGTCACTCTGACTGCGACGTACATAAGGTTCATTTGAAGAGTATTGCTGTACCTGGTTGACATCCCCCGGCCCTCATGCAGAGCCTGGACCATTTCCGGCCGGTTGGCGTGGTTTTCCATGACGTTCGGGTCCTGATCGGTATCGACAAGAACAACTCCGGACGTATCAATGACCGTAATTCTCGTCGACGACGCAGTACTGACCCGGTTGCAAAATTCTTTGATATCTTCAATGTCGCCAGCAGGCATTTGCGGAGATATTTGGCCGGCGATGATCACGGCCCTATCGTACAGAACCGATTCCACATAGTCCAGCAGGTCCTGCTTTTGTGATTTGATACCGTACCATCCCATTATCACAACCGCAACAATAGTGATAATCAGGTATGACGGATATAACTGCCAGATAATACGCCGCGATGGCATCACGACTCCTTGAACCGGTAACCGACTCCCCTTATAGTCTCAATATAATCGGTGCCTTTGCCGAGTTTTTTCCTGAGCCCGGCAATGTGCACGTCGATGGTTCGGTCGGTAATGAATACGTCCTCGCCCCGTATGGAATCGACCAGCTGGTTCCTCGTGAACACCCAGCCGGGGCGACGAGCCAGAACGTGGATTAGATTGAACTCAGTATGGGTCAGCGTTATCGCCTTACCGCCGACCGATACGGAATGTTTGCCGGGATCGATCTGCAGGTTTTGATACGAAATGGTCTGGCTGTCAGGAATTGCGGTTTCGGCTTTGCGCCGCAGAACGGCTCTCAAGCGGGCCAGAAGAACTCTCGGACTGAACGGCTTGGTGATATAATCATCGGCTCCCAGTTCCAGACCGGCGACAATATCGGTTTCCTCGGTTTTGGCGGTTAAGATTATAATAGGTATCTCTCTCGTGCCGCTTTCTCCTCTCATAGTGCGGCACACTTGCAAGCCGTCCATGCCCGGAAGCATCAAATCCAGGATAATTAACTGCGGCGTGTCTTTTCGCGCCTCGGACAAACCTTTCTCGCCTGTCGCGGCCGGAGTTACGACGTATCCTTCGCGTTCCAAATTGTACTTAATCAGATCGGAAATATCTTGTTCATCTTCGATAACAAGTATTTTTTCGCCGGACATGAAAATCTCCCGATTATATTTTTTTCATTATAGCTCCCACCAGCCAAATTGGCAACAAGAAGAAAAGTCACAATTATGAAGAAAATATTAAGACAAAAAAGTATATATTAAATTAGTTTATCCATATAGCGGATAATTATTTCTTGCAAAAAAGGACAATTGCGGTTACCTTTGATTTGATTGTCAAGCAAGGGTATGCAAAAGCAAGGAGCAGGCATCATGAAGCTTCATCAAATCTTAATTTTTTCATTGGTGGGTATAATCCTAATTTTATCACCGAGGTTCCTTCTGGCCGAAAAAACGGAGACATCGGAAGAAACGTACATCGACCTGGACGGCGATGGTATTAATGATAACGCGCCGGACTCCGACGGTGACGGCATCATTGATATCGCCGAAAGCGGATTTCGTCAAAGCCAGTTCGATACCAAACCGGCCAATATGGGACTGGTGAGCTTTGAATCATCGTCGATGGGAATTTCGGCCGACGTCGCCCCCAACTCCGGAAAGTTCTCCAGCCTCAACAAAAATTGTCGCCTGTTGTCCAGCAGTCGCGGCGGTTTCGGGACCGGCGATCAGTTCGGACCCGGTAACGGTATTGGAATTGGTGCGGTTTCTTCTGGCGGTTGTGCCGGCGGCGTTTGCCATTGAGGAGAGAACCGATGAAAAAAGCGCTATACGGTGGACTGATTCTTCTCGGGATTTTTTTGTTTGCACTGTCGGCATCGGCCGATGTCAAATTCGAGGCCGGGATCAATAACGGCTATGAAAGCAATTTAATCAAAGACAATAATGATATATACGACGTCTACACCACGACCAGTGGCCGGGTGTACATCTACCCCGTTTCCTTTGCCGAAATTAACGGCGGCGTCGATTATACGTATTACAGCAAGACATACAGAATCAGCAATTTAAACACCGGCGGAGAGATCACCCTGATTCCGAATCTTAAAGACTCACCACTTATACCATATGCCAAAGGCAGTTTTTACGGCAGTCGGTATCGGTCGGAATATTCGGGATTCAATAATAACTCGGGGAATTTGACGGGGGGGCTTCTGTTTCATGCCGCCAGGCAATTATACTTTAGAATTGGTGGTAAGTACAATCAGACGTCATACATTGATAATGATATATACGATCAAAAGAGCTATGAGTTTTTTGCCGGCGCCAACGCGACGTTTTTGCATAATAATACAATTGACATCGAGGCCGGATTTGGCGAAGCCGATTACAGCTCGATTCGCAACGATTTGGATCCTTTCGCGGATATTATTGATGGAGTCCCTGATACATTCTTGGTTACAAGACATCTTAAATCTTACTATATATCTCCCCGCTTTTCGAGGCCCATCGGTGATAAAACAGGCGTAAATATTACATACACATATCGCAATTTCACCAATGACAGTCTCGGGATTATTTTTGGGTCGTCGAGTGAAAACCTCTCCCCCTGGTCATCGCTGTGGGAGGGCCATTCTGTCACGGGGGCTGTTAAAACACTATTCTTTACCGATGCCATCGTTACCGTAGGAGTTGGCTATTTCGAAAAACATTTTTTAAGAACTCTCGAAGAAAGCCAGTTATTCATTTATCAACAGCTTGGTCCCGCTCGCCACGATTATCAAACAAGGTTTTTTCTTAAAATTCAGAGGCCTATTGCGACCCGATCCGGCTGGTTTATAGAACCATCGCTGTCGCTCGAGTATGTCAACAATGAATCGACAACCAAAATACTCAGACGAGATCTGGACGAAATGCCCTATGATGATCGCTATGATTATAATGACTTTACGATATTTTGGGGGGTCACGCTGCGCAGATAGGAGAAAAGCCGATAAATGGCATAACTATCTGCGTAATACGTACTTAAGGGACGGCTTTTATCTTGACAAAGCGGACAAAAAAAGTATATTTATAAAAACTGATAACGGGACCTGCAATTTACTTCGTTAACAACGGGCCACAAATGAATCATTTATTACTCTTTGTGCGTAACCTGCTGAATTTCAATGTCTTTGATGATTATCAATTTTATTACATTAATTATATAATTCAAGAGGTATCACTTTGGACAAATGTCAACGCCCGCTTTGGACTTTTCTTGCGGTATGCCTTGCCGCAATTGTCCTGATCGGATCTGCGTTCGCAGCCGGGAATTATACCCTGGCGCCAAGTCCGGGCACTACATCGGCACCGGTGATCAACAGCCCGGCAAAAGACATAAAGGCAAATCCGAATTATACCGGGCATCTTCGTATTTATGTAACCGAGAAAGTCTCCCGCTGGGCTGATTATTCCGGGGTTAAGTACGACAATGCCTTCCTCGATTTTGCCTATGAAATCAACCTGAATCTTCCGTATCAGGGTTCCTTAACGGATACCGTAATATGGGATGGTTCGCAAGCGTGGTCCGATCTTCAAGCCAGCAATGTCAGGATTATCGCGGTTGCTTTTAACCCCGATGGGGTTCTCAGCTACAGTGATGATCAAAATCCCCACACTAATCCCTTCACGGCCTATCAGGCGGATGCCACGGCCGCGGCGGATGAAACCGAAACCTGGGCGAATGAAACTGCTTATCCCGGGTTCACGCATACGGTGTTCATCGAAGAAGGCACGAGGACTACGTGACCATACTGCCCTCGGGCAAGAAGTGCGTTGCACTTCATAGATCTTTTCGATGATTATCCGTTCTTCTACACGGCCATGGTTTGGAACAGAAATACCAAGGCCGAGGACAGACTTTTCGATGATTATAATTATTACGCCGATCCTACCTGCTTTTATGACGGCGGTCATATGAACCTGGTAGGTGGCTATGTCGAACAAGACCCTTACAGAGACATGATTATCGATGCCGGAGCCGTGGATGTCCACGACCTCGATCTCGAAGTCAGCTGGACGTGGAAGGGGAATGCCATAATTGAAATCTACTTCACTGTTACGAACAACGAACTGATCAATAACGCTCCTATCGCCCCGAACGAACCGACCGGACCCAGCGAGGGGAATACCGGAGATGAATATCAATTCCAGGCTTCGACACTCGACGGCGAAGACAATGAAATCTATTATATGTGGGACTGGGGCAACGGTGACTTTTCCGACTGGGTAGGTCCCTATGCCTCCGGGGAAACCTGCACCGAGCCGTATACATGGTTCGATGCCGGAACGTACGACGTCCGGGTAAAAGCCAAAGACTCGTGGGATGCCGAGAGCGGATGGAGTTCGCCTTTACCGGTGAATGTCATTTCATACGTATGCGGTGATGCCAGCGGCGACGGGGATGTTAACCTTCTGGATATTTTGTATTTGATTGCCTACAAATACAACGATCCGGCGGGACCGGCTCCCGACCCTGAGGAAGCCGGTGACGCCAACGCCGACGGCGCCGTAAATCTTCTGGATATACTTTACCTGATCGCAAACAAGTATAATACTCCTCCGGGACCGGAACCGCTTTGTCCATAACCGGTCATCTACTTCAAACAATAAGGGGACAAGATTTTGTCCCCTTTTTTATTGTGCAAAATCGGACTTTTGTTTTCACCTGCTATTGTGTTATATATAGGCATGAAAATAACACTGGCCCAGCTGAACCCAACCGTCGGAGCCATCGAGCAAAATCTCGAAAAGGCGGCCGATGTTATAAAGAAAAATGCCATCCACACTGATTTAGTAATTTTCTCCGAGCTGTACCTGACGGGCTATCCACCAAGAGACCTCTTGTTTACCCACGGATTCATGGATCGTGTGGATTCGGCACTGCGCAAGCTGGTTGACATATCCGGCCAATTTCCTGAAATCGGCATCGTTATGGGCCTTCCGACTAGAAAAGATAATGGCAATAGTCACAGGATGCACAATTCGGCGGCCGTTCTGCAAAACGGACGGGTCCTCGCAACCTGCCATAAAAGCCTGCTGCCGTCTTATGATGTTTTCGATGAGCCTCGTTATTTCGATCCGGCCAATAAAATCATGCCCGTAGAGTTTAAAGGCCACCGTCTGGGAATTTCGATCTGTGAGGACTACTGGAATGAACCAGAACTCTGGCCGTTTGGCGGATACAGTATTGATCCGATAGAACAGCTTGCAAAGGCAGGAGCGGACATTTTCATAAATATTTCGGCCTCCCCTTTTGTTTTGGGCAAAGATGAACTCAGAAAACGGTTGATCGGCAATCATATCGCGCAGCATAAACGCGCCTTCGTTTTCGTCAATCAGGTGGGCGGAAACGACGAGCTGATATTCGACGGTTACAGTCTGTGCTTCAATGAAGAAGGACGGGTTATAGCTGAGCTCCCCGCATTCGCGGAAAATATTACTACTATTGATCTGGCGGCAGAAAATAAGCCTGTGAATGTACTTACTATGGATAAATCAGAGCAGGTTTATAAAGCGCTTTTGCTGGGTCTGCAGGATTATATGCGAAAGACCGGTTTTGCAAAAGCCGTCATCGGGCTTTCCGGCGGGATCGATTCGGCAGTGGTATGCGCTTTGGCGGTCCGGGCACTCGGTCCCGGAAACGTTACGGCGATTGCCATGCCGTCGGATTACACATCGGACCTCAGCAAAACCGCCGCCGCAAAGCTGGCCGAAAATCTCAATATAGAACTGCTGACGGTGCCAATAAGCACAATATACCAATCATATCTCAAGGAATTGAAAAGCAGTCTTAACGCGGACGGAAACGACGTGGCTCTGGAAAATATACAGGCCCGCATTCGCGGGAATATTCTGATGGCCTATTCCAATAGTCACGGCCACCTGTTGCTGACGACCGGCAATAAAAGTGAGATGGCGACCGGTTACTGCACGTTGTACGGTGACATGGCCGGAGGGTTGGCTGTCATATCCGACGTACCCAAGACCATGGTTTATAAACTGGCGGCATTCATCAACCGGGACATAGAATTAATTCCGCACGAAATAATTGAACGCGCGCCGTCGGCGGAATTAAAGCCCGCTCAGACCGATCAGGACACTCTGCCTTCTTATGAAGTCCTCGACGCTATACTGCACCATTACATTGAAGACGGATTCAGCACCATCGAAATCGCCGGAAAAGGCTACGATGCTGAGACCGTGAACTGGGTCGTTCGGGCCGTCAACAGAAACGAATATAAACGGCGCCAGGCTCCGCCCGGCCTGAAAATAACGACCAAGGCTTTCGGGGTGGGTCGGCGGATGCCCATCGCCGCCAGATACTGATTTCCATTAAAATGATAAAATTATTTCCCGCAATATTGATTTGCTGCACTATTCTACCGGCATTCGCGCCTATTAATCGGGTACGCGCCGATGACGAACAAACGGCTTACGGCACAACCGTAATGGAATATTCCGATGGGCGTTTTTTTGTCATGGGGCATGTCGAAGGCAGTCGGGTGGGACGTTTCCTGATAGATTTGGGTGCATCGAACACGATTATCGCCCGATCGGCGTTGAGTTCATCGGTCGATATGCAGGAACTCGACGACGAGCGTCTACCGGAAATCATGGGCCTGCAGGGAAAAATCACCGATATAAAAGCTCGGGTGAATCTCGGGTATTTTAAAACCGGCACTATTCGCATTAAGAATATAACCGCACTCGTGGTCGATTCACTGATGAAAATGGGCGACAGAGACGTTTCGGGCATTCTCGGTCTTGATATACTGGGCCGTGCACCGTGTCTTAAGATACTTATGTCCCCCGGTCGCAAACCAAAGTACGAACTGCAAATGTATGCCTGCGATGAAATCGACGCGGACAGTACAAATTACGATTCATTAATGATACAGAATGACTATATAATAATCTCCGGAGCGATCAACGGCCGCCCGCTATCGTTCATACTCGACACCGGGATAAAAAATTCGCTGATCACGCCTGAAGCGGCTCGTGAAAGCCATGTTATCTTAGATAGCAATTTCATAATGGTATATCAGGGGCTTGACCGCTTGTCCGATACTGCGGTAGCCGGGCACGTTTCATACGCTTTACTCGGAAACACCCGGGTTGATCGTGTCGGTCTGTTCGTCGGGAAAATGCCCATAGTTCAAGGTGAGTCGTTTCGCACTGAAGGGATAATTGGTAACGACATACTAACCCGTTTCCGACAGTTGGAAATAGATTTCACCAGAAAGCGTTTTAGGCTTATCCCATAGGATCTTATATGTCAAAAGGAAAGCTCGCCAAATTCGCCGAATTACAAACGTTTTCTAACGTATTCGAGCAGCTTCCCCTGCCCAAAGGCCGGTGGGCGGAGCATTTCGGCAATAATAATGATATTGTTCTCGAGCTGGCCTGCGGTAAAGCTGAGTATACCATAAACCTGGCGCTTCGTCACCCCGACCGCAATTACATCGGGATCGACCTCAAAGGTGCCCGAATCTGGCGCGGGGCCAAAACCGCCAAAGAAATGGATATATATAATGTGGCTTTCATCAGAAACCGCATCGAACTATTGACGGAATATTTCGACAAGGATGAAATTTCTGAAATCTGGATTACGTTCCCCGACCCGTACCCCCGTCCCTGCAAGTCACGGAAGAGGCTAACTTCGGCCCGTTTTCTTACATTATATAGTCAGGTCCTTAAAAAAGACGGATTGATCCATTTGAAGACCGACGCCGATGGACTGTTCGATTTCACGTTGGAAACCATAGATGAAGAAAATTGTCGGATACAGGAGATGACCCGGGATTTGTACGCCGCCCCGATCAAAAACAAGGATTTGTTGATTCAGACGACCTTCGAAAAAGGCCATTTATTGAATAAGCGAACGATAAAATACGTCTCTTTCCGCCTTCCTGAATGATATAGAATTTAAAACTCGCAGCAAAATCAAAATACGGCTCATAATCACTTGACAAAATAATTCGCATCTAATATTATCAATAACAAATATTTTGGACGAAAACCGGCAGAGAAATCTGCTTTTTAAATGGAAGTATTTGTTAAAAATTTCACAAGCAACACCGAAAAATCGTATAATGCTATAAAGGCCGGCTCTACATTAAAGTCGGCAAACAAGGAGATGTGAAATGGCTGAGTTTGAACCGCGCGAGGATACCATCACAGCCGATACTCTTGTGGTCGGGGGCGGTATCGCCGGTATGACGACAGCAATCGAAACAGCCGAGGTTGGTAAGGAAGTAATTCTGGCCGAGATGCTCCCCTCTCTGGGCGGACGCGTCGCGGGCACGAATAAATATTTCCCCAAGCTTTGTCCGCCGACCTGCGGCATCGAGATTAATCTTAAAAGAATTCGTTCCAATCGCAACGTCCGCGTCCTGACGCTGGCCAAGGTCGACAATATCACTGGCGAACCGGGCAATTATGAAGCACAGATAACGCTGACGCCGCGCTTCATTAACGAAAAATGCACGGCCTGCGGCGAGTGCGAAAAGGTTTGTGATATCGAACGCGATAACGAGTTCAACTATAACCTGGACAAAACCAAGGCGGTATATCTTCCGCACAGCATGGCTTACCCGTTCCGCTATGTCATCGACCCGAAGTTCGCTTCCGATGAGCGGATGAAAAAATGTGCCGATGCCTGCGTCTACGGCGCCGTCGAACTGGACATGAAGCCGCGTACGATTACGGCCAAGGTCAAGGCGGTCGTATGGTGCACCGGCTGGCGCCCGTACGATGCCACCAGGATCGAGAATCTCGGTTACGGTAAAGTCAAGAACGTCGTCACCAATGTCATCATGGAACGACTGGCCTCCGACAGCGGCCCGACCCAGGGCAAGATCGTTCGGCCGTCGGATGGAAAAGAAATCACAAAGATAGGTTTCGTGCAGTGCGCCGGATCGCGCGATGAAAATCACCTGCCGTACTGTTCATCGGTTTGCTGTCTGGCGTCGATGAAACAAGGCACGTATATACGCGAACGATATCCGGAAGCCGAAATACACATTTTTTATATCGACGTCCGTTCACCCGGCCGGCTGGAAGACTTTTATGTCAAGCAGCAGGGCGACGAGAAGTTTCATTTTCACCGGGGTAAGGTGGCCAAGATCACCGAGAACCCGGCTAACGGCAATGTCATCCTCGAAGCCGAGAACACGCTGACCGGTGAGATTACGAAGATGGAAGTCGACATGGCGGTACTGGCGGTCGGGATGGTCCCGAATACCGCCGATACCCCTCCCCCGCTCGATACGCCGCTCGACGATTTCGGGTTTATCATTCCCGACAGCGGTAAAGGAGTCATTGGAGCCGGAACGACGATGAGGCCGATGGAAGTTTCGGCATCCGTGCAGGACGCCACCGGTGCGGCCCTGAAAGCCATCAACCACGGGATGAGGAGGTAGCACCATGGAACCCAAAATCGGTTGTTATATCTGCAAGGGCTGCGACATCGCCAAATCAGTCGACGTCGATAAATTGATCGAAGCCGCCAAAGAAAAGAAGGCGGGCGTTTGTCGGGTCCACGATGCCTTCTGCAATCCCGAAGGTCTTGAAATAATTAAAAACGACATCAAGAACGAAGGCGTTAATAAAATCGTGCTGGGAGCTTGTTCTCCCCGCGTTTTCCCCGAAATTTTCGACTTCGGCGACGACATCCTGGTCGACCGTGCCGTGCTCAGAGAGCACGTCGTCTGGTGTCATCCACCGAACGATGAAGACACCCAGCTTCTGGCCGAGGACGTGATCCGCATGTCGATGGCCAAGGTCGAAGCGGTCAACGTCCCCGAGCCGCTTATCGAGGAAACCAGCAAAGATATCCTGGTAATCGGCGGCGGTATGACGGGTATGAAAGCGGCGATAGCCGCTGGCGATGCCGGGTACAAAGTGACACTGGTCGAAAAAGAAGACAAGCTGGGTGGTTGGGCGACCAAATATAAAAAGGTTTTCCCGAAGGTTCCGCCGTACCAGGAACTTCAGGATTCCGGTGTCGAGGCGTTGATCGATCAGGTGCAGAAACACGAGAACGTCACGATCAAGACCGGATGCAAGGTCGACAAGACCAAAGGCCAGCCGGGCAAATTTCAGGTTACATTCAGCGGCGCGGCCGAACCCGCAACTTTCGGCTCGATAGTACAGGCGACCGGATGGAAACCGTACGATACTGCCAAGCTGGACTATCTCGGTTACGGCAAATCTCCGAACGTCGTCACCAACCTCGAACTGGAAAAAATGGTTGCCAACGGCGGAATTAAGAAACCGTCGGACGACAAGCCGGTCGACAGCATCGCTTTCATTCAGTGCGCCGGATCGCGTGACCAGGAGCATCTCCCCTATTGTTCCGCGGTTTGCTGTCGCGTGTCGTTGAAACAGGCAATGTACGTCCGGGAGCAGTATCCCGACGCCAAAATCTATATCATATACAAAGACCTGCGGTCGCCGCAGCAGTACGAGCTGTTTTATCAGCACGCCCAGAACGATGACGGCCTGTTTTTGACCAAAGGTGAAATCGCCGAAGTGCGCGCCAACAACGGTTCGGTCGAAATCGACGTCGAGGAGACTCTGCTCGGCGAAGACATAACGATCAAGGCCGACATGCTCGTGCTGGCCGCCGGTATGGTGCCGACGACCAAGGTCGAAACCGCTCCGGTTCCTGCCGAAGGCGAAGAAGCGGCAGAGCAACCGGCCGACGACGGCAAGACCGAAGACGGTAAGAAGGCCGCCGAAAGCGCCGAAAAAGGTGCGAAGATATTGAACCTGGCATACCGTCAGGGCACCGACCTGCCGACGCTAAAATACGGTTTTCCCGATTCACATTTCATTTGTTTCCCGTACGAAACGCGCCGTACCGCCATCTATGCCGCGGGATGCGTCCGCGCCCCCATGGATTTGTCCACGGCTCAAAACGACGCTTATGGTGCCGCTTTGAAGGCCATTCAGGCGGTTGAAGCCATTTCGCAGGGCAAGGCGGTGCATCCTCGTGCGGGCGATCTCAGCTATCCCGACTTCATGATGCAAAAGTGCACGCAGTGCAAGCGCTGCACCGAGGAATGTCCGTTCGGCGCTCTTGATGAAGACGACAAGGGCACGCCTCTTCCCAACCTGTACCGCTGCCGCCGCTGCGGTGTCTGTCTGGGTGCCTGCCCCGAGCGCATTATATCGTTCAAGAACTACAGCGTGCGCATGGTTTCGCAGATGATTCGTTCGATTCCCATGCCTGATGAATTCGACGAGAAGCCTCGTATCCTCGCTTTTATTTGCGAAAACGACGCGTTACCGGCGGTCGATTACGCCGGAATCAGAAGAATGCAGTACAATGCGATGATTCGCATAATTCCGCTGCGCTGCCTTGGTTCAATGAATTCGGTCTGGGTCAGCGACGCCCTGGCCAGCGGCTATGATGGCGTTATGCTGATCGGATGCAAGAAAGGCGACGATTATCAGTGCCACTTTATTCGAGGCAGTGAGTTGGCCGACTACCGTATGGAAAACGTCCGCGAGAAGCTCAAACAACTGGTGCTTGAAGAAGAGCGAGTTGAATTCCACGAACTGGCTATAACCGACTATGAAAAAATCCCGAAAATTTTCGATGATTTTCTGGAGACGATGGATCGGGTCGGACCCAATCCGTACAAAGACATGTAGGATCAAATTAGTCGCATTTTATAAAAGGACCCCGTTTTGGGGTCCTTTTTTATCGAAAGTATACCCCTACCCTGCATTTTCAGACAAAAGCCCAAAAATCCGCAATTATATAAAATCTCCCCGAATTACCATATTTAGAATCAGGACCGTTTTGGGATTAATTAATTCTCAAAATATCATAACACATTGTGCTACATAATTATATAATTGTGAATTATTTCTCAAGCATGCCGATAAAATTCAATAGAAAGACAAAGATAATGAAATTTTTCACAAAATACTCTTGACTTGGGTTGCAAAATAAGTTACTTTTGGAACTTAGTATATAAGGAGGAAACCGCGCTGCTGGACTTCTCGTGAAAATTTCCAAAGCGGTTCTGTCCGGTTCCGGCGGTTGAATTTTAAGAGATTGAATAACAAAGATTTAAGATAAAAGACACACTTTTCAATCAAGGAGTTGCAATGGCGGATCTTCCGAATACCCCAAAGCTTGATGAGCTTGAGAAGGGTAAGTGGCCGAGCTTCGTAAAGGAGATAAAGATGGCGGCCAAAACGAGTCCGATGGCGGCAGACCTTCTCGGCCAATTGGAGCAATCCTACACTGAAAAAATAGGACACTGGAAACATGGCGGTATCGTTGGTGTGATGGGTTATGGTGGCGGCGTTATCGGCCGCTATTCCGATTTGCCCGACAAATGGCCCAACATCTCGCATTTCCATACCCTGCGTATCAACCAGCCGGCCGGTTGGTTCTATACGTCCGAAGCTCTGCGCAAAATTTGTGACATCTGGGAAAAACGCGGTTCCGGCCTGACCAACATGCACGGTTCGACCGGCGACATCATTCTTCTCGGGACGACGACCGACCAGCTCGAGCCGACGTTTACCGATCTTCAGGGAATCGACTTCGACATCGGTGGTTCCGGTTCCGATTTACGTACTCCCAGTTGCTGCTGCGGCATGGCCCGCTGCGAATGGGCCTGCTATGATACGATGGCCCTTACGCATGAGTTAACCATGCACTATCAGGACGAATTGCATCGTCCGGCTTTCCCCTATAAATTCAAGTTCAAAATGGCCGGTTGTCCCAACGACTGCGTGGCCTCTATCGCCCGTTCCGACCTTTCCGTCATCGGTATCTGGCGCGACGACATCCAGATGGATCAGGCCGAAGTCAAGGCGTACGCCGACAAAGGCATGGACATCCAGGGTGAAGTCGTCGAAATGTGTCCCGGCAAGTGCATGGAATGGACCGGCAGTGAGCTCAAGATCGAAAACAGCTACTGCAAAAAGTGCATGCATTGCATAAACGTCATGCCCAAGGCTCTCCGTCCGGGTAAAGATCGCGGTGCCTGTCTGCTTTTGGGCTCCAAGGCCCCGATCATCGAAGGCGCCATGCTGTCTTCGGTCATCGTTCCGTTCGTGAAACTCGAGCCGCCGTACGACGATCTCAAAGAGCTGATCGACGCTATTTGGGACGTCTGGTGCGAAGAGGGTAAAAACCGCGAACGTGTCGGTGAATTTATCCAGCGCGTCGGTATGGGCAATTTCCTCGACGCCATCGGCCTGGAACCGACGGCCGAGATGGTCGCTCATCCACGCGAAAACCCGTACGTCTTCTTCGGTGACGAGGAAGAAGAAGGATAAACTACAAGATTAACCCAAAAGAAAATAGAGGTTTGAGATATGGCTGATGCAGTGCAAGAAAGACGGACCGACTACGGTCCCCCACATTATGAGCAGTTCCTGCCTCCGATTATAAAAGAAAACTATGGCAAGTGGAAATACCATGAAATCCTCAAGCCGGGTGTCATGGTTCACGTCAGCGAAAGCGGAGCCAAACTGTTCACGGTCCGGGCGGCTTCCGGACGTTTGATAAGTATCGAAAAGATCAGAAACTATTGTGACCTGGCCGACAAGTACTGCGACGGTTACCTGCGGTTCACGAGCCGTCACAATGTCGAATTCCTTATGACCAAGTCCGAAAACATCGATCCCCTGATTCAGGACCTGGCGAATCTTGGTCACCCGGTCGGCGGTATCGGTAATGCCATTTCGAGTATCGTCCACACTCAGGGCTGGGTGCACTGTCACTCGGCCGCGACCGATGCCTCCGGTATCGTCAAGTGCGTCATGGACGATATGATCGAGTATTTCGAAAACAGAAAGCTCCCCGGCAAGCTGCGTATCGCACTGGCCTGTTGTCTGAACATGTGCGGTGCCGTGCACTGTTCCGACATAGCTATCCTGGGCATTCACCGCAGACCCCCGAAAGTAAACCACGCAAACGTCAAGAAGATGTGCGAAATCCCGAACGTGGTTGCTTCCTGCCCGACCGCCGCGATTCGTCCGGCGACCGTGGAAGGGAATCCCTCCGTGGAAGTCCTCGAAGAGAATTGTATGTATTGTGCCAACTGCTATACGGTGTGTCCGGCCATGCCTCTGAACGACCCGCTGAACGACGGCGTTTCGATTTGGGTCGGCGGCAAGGTCTCCAACGCCCGCGCAGAACCGATGTTCTCGAAACTGGCTATTCCGTTCATCCCGAACAATCCGCCGCGCTGGCCGGAAGTTACTTCCGCCATCCGCAACCTGGTGGAACTCTGGGCATCCAATGCCAAGAAGCATGAAAGAATGGGTGAATGGATCGGCCGCATTGGCTGGCCGAAGTTTTTCCAGATGTCCGGTATCGAGTTTACCAAGCAGCACATTGACGATTTCAAGCACGCCGGTCTGACCTTTAAACGCTCGACACATTTAACCTTTTAGAAGGTGATTTAGATATGGCGAAAACGAAGGAAGACATTGTCGAGGCCATGTTCAAGATGGTGAGCGACGCTCAGGGCCAGAA
>CAZMWI010000029.1:0-23632 GCA_964569945.1 uncultured Ignavibacteriaceae bacterium | reverse complement strand
GAAATATCTCCTTAGTCTGATATTCCCTAAAAGGGACGTTAAACAACTTGTTCTGTCAATTACTTTAAATCGATCTTAATATACATAAATATATTATACCCCATTAACCCCACAAAGACGACCCCTACCAATTCAATGTTGAATTCGTGCGGCGGGCTATGATAGAGGCCTGTGCGTATTTTTAGAACCAAATATATTTTCATTTGTGCACGGCGGTTAATAAAAAGTTTTAGAAATGGTACGAACAAAGCCAATTCCCGGTAACTTATGGCGTGACATTTAATTATCTGTGCCAAAAGGGGTGGAAATTGGAGTGGAAAAACATGGGTGAAATACAGGGTTGGTAGTGAAATTGTCGGGAGTTGGGATGGTGCTGGGAAGATGGCAGGACCGCGACGCAAGGCTCGGATCCTGCCCTACGAAGATTGAAACGTGAAATTGGGCGGCGGTCGTTCCAAGAAAAGATGTCAGGAGCACAGGGCTCCTGACCTACGGGAAGAAATGGAGCCAGAGCCTGTAAATCCAGTCTTGACAAGAATTTGAATGGGATTATATTGGCAGTAGTGCCTATTACCGCTGTGTTTGAACCATCGTGAAGAAAGAGGTATGCATGCCCAAAGCCCTCCCCAAAGTATATTTATCTATAATACTATTTGCCGCTTTACTGATCGGCACGTTTTCGGTCAGTCTGGCCGAGACGGCCAACAAAGATGAAATGCAGCTCGCCTGCAAACATTTCCTGGCCTATATGGTTGCCCGCAACGGCGACTGGGGTGGATCGGACAATCCGACTATAGCCCTGTCGCAGGATATCTATGAAGGCGGCCTGCTGGTCGCCCGCTACTATCAGATTGAGCCGTCGGGTTACGTGCTTGTCCCGACTCTCAAGGAACTTCCCCCGGTGAAGGCCTACTCGGATCTTTACCGTCTCGACCTTGATGCCGAACAGGGGATGGGGGCGATGCTGCGCGAGGTTCTGGATAACCGCGCTCAAAATTATATCAGCCTGTTCGGGTCGCTCGATTACGTGCAGGCGAACAAGAACGATCAGTCGCGGACCGGTGAGGAAGAACTTCAGATGTGGGATTTCTATCTGCAGGACGAAGCGCATTTTCAGCAGGCGCTGGCGCAGAAAGATTTTAAAGACGTTACCGACTACGGGCCGCTTCTGACCACGCTCTGGCACCAGAATGCACCGTACAACAACGACTGTCCCTACGGTGACGGGGGGAGAACGGTGGTTGGTTGTGTCGCCACGGCCACTTCGCAGATTCTTGCTTATTACAGGTGGCCGCTGCAGGGCACCGGGACGCACGCTTATATGTGGAACGGGGATAATTCGTGCAACGGCGGCACGGCTCCGCAGCTTCTCGAGGCCGATTACACCGACCTGTACGACTGGGACAACATGTTGAATTCCTGCGGCACCTGCACGCCGGAACAGGAGGCGGCGGTGGCCGAGCTTTGTTACGAAGTCGGCGTGGCTTTTAACATGGATTACGGCCGGTGCGGCTCGGGGGCGTATACGGCCGACGTGCAAAACGTCCTGCCCGATCATTTCCGTTATCTCGACCAGATCGAAAGACACGACCGCATAAATTATAACCTGATGGCCTATTCCAATATTATCAAAAATGAAATGATCGCCGAGAGGCCGATGCAGTATCGCATCAGTTCCCATTCGATCGTGTGCGACGGCTGGCGTGAAGTCGGCACGGAATTCCAGGTCCACATGAATTACGGCTGGGGGGGGAGCCAGAATTCGTGGTATGTAATGGATAACCTGCACTGCGACTGGGAAGGTTGTTCACCGATGGTGGAATATGTCATGACCAATATCGTGCCGGACAAGGGTGTCGTGGTGGAGGCCGATACGACATACGGTGACGTGCCGTTTCAGGTGTCGTTCACGGGTTCGAGCACGCTCGACGTGGACAGCTGGACGTGGGCGTTCGGTGACGGTGATTCGGCCTTCGTACAAAACCCGGTTCACGTTTACAATCAATCGGGGATGTTCGATGTTACTCTGGAAGTGACGGCCGGAGCAGAAATTCGCACGTACAACGCCGCCAATCTCATCGTTGCCTTCGCCGATAGCATGAAAAGCGCCAGCATCCAGGGCAACCCGGGCGATAAGATCCGGGTCGATATCACTGCCTGCAATACCGTTCCGATGCGCAAGATCAAAATTCCGATTGAGTATGGCGGAACCCTGGGCCTGACGCTGGATTCATTCACGACGGCGGGATGCCGGACGGCTGCGATGGATAGTCTTCGCCAGATTCACGCCGACGCCTGGGGCAAGCGCAGTACTTTTACGATCGAGAATTTTTCGGGTACGTATTATAATCTCGCTCCCGGCAATGGGCCGATCCTGTCGGTCTTTTTCACTATTTCGCCGTCGGCTACGATGAGCCAGACGACCAATATCGAACTCAACGGTTACATGACGCACATGCCGACTTTTTATACATCGTTGATGGACTACACTCCGGTGCTTTCGGCCGGGAACGTGACTCTTAATTATATGTGCGGTGATGCCAACGCCGACAGCGCCGTCAACCTGGTCGATATTTTATACCTGATCGAAAACGTATATGGCAGCGGTCCTGACCCGACGCCGTTCCCGGCCGGCGACGTTGTTGCCGACGGAGTTATCAACCTGATCGATATACTGGCCGTAATAGATTCGATATATAACAAGGCCGGGGCCTTGACCTGCGATTAAAGATTTGAGACAGGGTGTCATGCAAGGGGACGATTCGTCCCCTTTTTTGATGTCAGAAATAAAACCGGAACGATGAAAACAATATATCAGGATAGCTCCCGAACTCGCTTTTGGTCTGTACGCCGGTCGGGAAGGCTCCGGTGTACCGGACGGCGGGATTTTCACCCAGTCCGATAAAGGCCCCGGTGGACAGGTAGACGTTCTCCGCTATATTGTACTCGCCCTGAAGTGACAAGAACACCGATTGATCGTTCAGGTTACAAAGGGCCTCGCCGCTCAGTGTAATCAACGGTGTTAGCTGATAGGTCGCCCCCGGTGTGAAATAGTGTTGACCGAGGAGATACACTGCCCCTTCGGTATAGGCGGGATTAGTCGCCAATGTACTATAATCATCTGAATTTGATTTCCCGGCTTGGTTGTAATGATATTCGGCGAAACCGTAAAGTTTGCCTGTGAAACTGTAGTCGCCGCCTACCGAGAGCCTGAAATAGTCGTAGGCGCTGTTGCGGAGACTGTCGGACAGGGCTTTGTCGAACACATAGGCTCCTTCGGCCCAGACCCCGGCGCCGCCGACGGAGCGGGCCATATCGAAACCAAGCATGAGATTCTCGCGGAAGCCGACTGCGAGGGCGGAAATATCGGTTTTGGCGATATAGTACTTGCCGCGTAAGAAAACGGCGCTGTTTTCAAATTCGGCTTTGTCTCCGAAGATATAACCGGCGTCGATTTCACCCATAAACCCGAGTGGAATTCTCAGCCGCGCGGCATCGACGCCGATGCGGTCTTCGGTGTCGAGTTCCTGATAAGTGTACGGTGCGATGACGTCCGTGGGATTGATCACCCGCGCCGACCCCCATGCGATCGCCTGGCGGCCCAGTATAATATCGGCGTGGGGCAGCGCCAGAGACAAGCTCAGGCGATCGAGGTTCTGGTTTACGGTAAAGCTCCCGGCCGAATCGCCCGGTGCGGGATAAAGCCGCCGGTCGAGATCATCGAGCCTGTAGCTTAGAGAATTGCTGTTAAGTGATGCGCTACCAAATAGAGCATTAAAGATATTCTGATCCTGAACCCGTGGTATAAAATCGTAGGAGACGTCGAAACGGGCCTTTCCCGATATCCCATAACCGGCGTTAACGCGTAGTCTGTTGGTAACTATGCCGTAATCGCCGGTATTGAGATTCAAGTTGCCGAGGTTGTCTATCTTTGGCGGATTATATGCGGTGAAAAAGCTCTTGTAGAAACCACCGATTGAAAAACTACCGGCTGTACATATTGGCGGGGCGATCAGGAACAACGCAATAAATGCAATTGCTATTTGTCTTTGTGAAGATGTCACGGTCTTACCTCATCGCTGTCGATCAGACCGTCTTTAAGTACAATCAGTCTCTGGGCGCGCTGCATGATTTTGTCGTCGTGAGTGGAAAAGATAAATGTAATACCGCTGGCGAGATTGAGTTCGCGCATCATGTCGAGGAGGCCGCCGCCGGTTTTGCTGTCAAGGTTGGCAGTCGGCTCATCGGCGAGGATCAACGCCGGTCGGGAGACCATGGCGCGCGCCACGGCCACGCGCTGGCGTTGCCCTCCGGAGAGTTTGTTGGGCAAACGTCCCGCCATACCGGCCAGACCGACACGCTCCAGCATCTCCGCCACTCTCTTGTGGCGTTCGCTTTTGGGGACGTTCTGAATGAGCATGATGTATTCGATGTTTTCTTCGACCGTCAGGACCGGGATCAAATTGTACGCCTGAAAAATAAAGCCGATGTTGTCCCGCCTGAAGTTGGAGAGCTCCTTACCGCTCATGGCAGAGATCAGTTTGCCGTTAAGGCGGACGTCACCCTCGGTGGCCGTATCGAGGCCGGAGATCAGGTTTAAAAAGGTCGTTTTGCCCGATCCGGACGGTCCCACGATAGCGGAAAATTCGCCGACTTTGATTGTCAGGTCGATACCGCGGATGGCCTGGACGGGGACGCCGTTGTCCTGGTAGGTTTTCTTCAAGCCTTTGACTTCAATAATATTATTTGATTTCATAATGATTCCTCATTGACCTTTACGCATGGCCTCGGCCGGTGAAATTTTCGCGGCGTAGCGAGCTGGATAGAGACCGATAATGGCTGTAAATATAAAAACTGCGATAGGATATATAATAAACTGTCTTACCTGCAATATTGGATACAACGGGTCGCGATAGGTTATACCGACCGATTCGATGCCGGAATAATCGATGCCGGTGATGCCGACGATAGATGTCGCGACGTACCCGATAATAGCACCTATTACGATGCTGATCACGGCCAGGGCGCAGGCCTCGAATATTATCAGGCGGCCCATCGCGAAGGGTGACGTTCCGACCGCGCGCATGACGCCGAACTCAAACATGCGTTCGTGCAGTGACATAAACAGAGTATTGATAATGCCCAGTGAAACGACTCCAAAAAGAATAAGACCCAGTATGACCATCAGGAAGTCAGCCATTTCGAAGACGGCTTTGATTTCGGGCATGATGACCACCCAGCTGACGGCTTCATTGCCGTCGGTTGAATATTTTTTCCAGAAGGGTGCGGTTTTGTCCTGAGCGACGTCTTCGTTGTTCAGCTTCATGGCGATTTCGTGAACGTCGCCGCCGAGGTTGAGCATATCCTGGCTTTTTTTGAGGCGGATGAAGGCCATGCCCTGATCGATTGATTTATCTCCGAAGTTGTAGATTCCCGATATTCGGAAAAGTTCCTGAGCGAGATCCCCTGTATGAGCCTGCGCCGCCGTAATTACGATGCGGTCGCCAAGTTCCACGTCGAGCAGGTCGGCCAGCCGGCAACCGATGACGAGGTCCTGTTCGTTGTCGCCTTCGAAATAGGTTCCCTGATCCACGGCGTCGTCGATGAGGGAGAGGTACTTCTCGGTTGCGGGGTTGACACCGACCAGTGAAACGGCGCTGACGTTGGCGGGAGATGTGATCATACCGAATGTCAATGTCCGTTCGGTGAATTTATCCACGAGGGTATCGCTTTCGAGCTCCTTTACGACCCGGTCGAGATCGTTGATGGTCAGGTTGACGTCGTTGGTCAGGCGGAAATCAGCGTGATGAATTTGCCCGTCGCCGAGAAACGAACTGGTCGCCGAATTAACCATGTACTGTTCCATGCCAATCATGATGGCGTCGGTAAATATCATGGCAGCCAGCCCGATACCGATGGCGGTTCCGGCAATGAAAGTCCGCCGCTTGTTTCGTAACATGTTGCGCCAGGCGAGTTTTATAAATTTATTCATATCGTCATATCCCTCAATGAGCCCTCATAGCTTTGGCCGGTGCGATATGCGCCGCCTTGAGCGCCGGAAACAGCGACACAAGAAACGCCGACAATAGTACGGCCAAACCGGGGAGATAAAAACTCTGGAAATTGATCTCGGTCAAGCCTTCCGTGAACTGGACACCGCCGTACTCGATGTCGACCGGCATGGGAATGCCGTGCAACGAGAAATAATAATTTATTCCGAGTGCGAGGATGCATCCGATGATCAGGCTGATTATCGCCATGATAAACACTTCGAGAAGCACCAACCTGAAAATCTGGCCCGGGCCGGTACCGATTGCTCTGAGGACGCCGTACTCGCGGGTACGTTCGAGGACGGTCATAAGGACGGTATTTAACACACCGACCGCGACGATCAGAATAATCACACCCAGCGAGACCCAGTTGCCGTTTTTATCGGCTTCCATCGCATGATAAAATGACTTGGCAAATTCCTGCCAGGGTGCCACGCTGAGAGTGCTGTCGTTTAAAGTTTTGGTTATATCCCGCGTGGCGGCTTTGACGGTGTTGAGATTGTCTACGATCACGGCCAGCTCGTGGACGCGGCCATTAAGTACCAACAAGTCCTGAGCGTCAGTCAAGTGAAGATAGCAGGCGGTTTGATCGTGCATGAAATCGCCGCTTTCCATTACCCCGACCACAATGTAAATATCGTTGGCAATTGACCCGTCGGCCCCCTGCGACACAATGACCAGCGAATCGCCGGGTCCGGCCGCGAGGATTTTAGCCAGCCCCTTGCCGATAATGGTCTCGTTGTGTGGTTTTTCAGATAATGGTCGGCCCTTTAATATTTTTTTGTCGAAAAATGTGGCCCGGTTTTCTATGTCCGGGTCGATCCCGATTATGCGAATCCCGGCGGATTTGTCGCCCACGGAACCGAGGCCCATAGAGTACAGCCGGGCGGTACAGGCCTGGACGTGTTTGACTCCGAGGATTTTCGATCTAACCGCTTCGTAGTTGTCAATGGTTTTGTACAGTGTCGGCCGGTCGAGATAGTTGTCCTTGTGTACCTGAATGTGTCCAAGCCGGTTGCGGGTGAACATGTCGATAATATGGTTATAGGTGCCGTCGGCCCATCCGATAGAGAATGCCGCCAGCACGAATCCGCCGAACATAGTCAGGACCGTCAGGAAAGTTCGGCGCCTTTGCCGGAATATATTTCGAAATGCAATCTTAAGTGTCAGCATATTTTATTTGCCTATTTATGGGCCTGCAGGTTTCGCAGGGTAAATGTATCCGGGTCAAGCTTGGCATTGAATTCTATCTCAAGGTAGCGTATGGTGGTTTTATGCCCTTCTTTGTTTTGCGGAACCATTTCGAGTGTGGCCGGGATGACCCGATCGCCGAACTTTTTGACATCGGAGTAATTAAGAACGCGCATCAGGCGGTCTTTTTCGTCGTAATAGCGAGCCCAGGTCGGTATCTTGTCAGCCTTACGTACGCAAAAGACAATATTCTTCCATACGACCGGGATGTTTTCGTTGGGAATGCAGTTGATGTAATAGTTGTCGTCGGTGCCGCCATCGACGTCGATCAGATTATAAGTATAATCTTTAAATAAAGAGAATTCTTTTACGAGATCATCATTGGTGAAATCCGAACCCATCCAGGAACTCATCATCATCGACGGTGGGACCTTGATGACTTTGTCGGTCTTGGGAAGGTAGTTCCACATCTCGTTGCCGATTCTAAGGGTGGCAACGCCTTCTTCTTTCTTGGGGTCGGTAATGCGAATAAACGTTTTCTCCGTACCTTCAGACCAGCCGTACATGGAAAGCGTCCTCTCCCAGTTGGGAGTGACAATATTCATCTCGATCTTGCTGTAGCTGGAATTGGCGCGGTACAATTGATCGACTTCCTTGATAATGGCGTGAATTTGATCTTCGCTCAGTTTTTCCGCCGCAGTTGCTATCGAGCCCGATAAAAACAATAAGAAGAACAGCCCCGTTATAACGTAAGATTCCAGTTTATTCATAATTTACTCCCTTCCTATGTGGAAGTTACGTTCTCTTCATTATTCCGTTCATTATCATATCAATAATGCCATCGATCATTTTCTTATAGTCGTAATCTATCAGCCCGGTTTTGTATTGAAAAAGTATTCCATCGATCATCCCGTGGATTATAAGTGCGACACCTTTTGGGTCGACATCCCCGAATATGCCCTGATTCTTGCCTTCCTGAATAACCGACTCCAGCTGCTGTAGGGCTGTGTCCTGCATCGGGCCGAATTGATCCATGATGTGTTTATCGCTGTCGGTATGAACCAGAAGAGCCCAGAGGTCATACATAATGCGGGTAAAATCCATATTGGTAATGAAGAAATCGAAAGATTCCCGTATCATCTGTTCGAGTCTTTTATCGGGGGGGAGGTTTGATTCTTTCATGGCGCCGAGAATTTCAGTATAATGACCAACGAAATACTCGAAGCAGCCCAGGATCAGGTCGTCTTTGTCCCGGAAATATTCATAGATGGTGCCTTTTCCGATTTTTGCTTCTTTTGCGATATCAATCATTTTAAAATGATTCACTCCGCATTCGGCGAATACCTTTATGGCGGCTTCGAGAATATCTCGTTTTTTTTGGTCTTTGTCGACGATTCTTGGTGTCACAAACTTCCTCTTTTTATTTAATACCGACCGGTCGGTCAATTATATATTCCTGATACGGGGGAGTCAAGGGAAAAGTTCAAAAAAATAGATTTGTTTTTAAATTATTTTATAATATATTGTATAGCAACGAAATAGAAAGGGGCGCCTTGCCGGGCGCCCCCCAACAGACGGATCAAAAAAGGAGAGATTAAGGACATTGTGGCGTTGGTCCATCGAAATATATCATTTGAATTATGATCAGGATATCAAGGAGGTTGATAGTCCCGTCGCTGTTTACGTCGCCGACCGCCGGATCGGGATACGGGGCTGGTCCGCCGTCATAGACATTGCCGATTAGAAAGAGAATATCGGTAAGATTTACAGCGCCGCTGAAATCCGCGTCACCGAGGCGGATGGGCGGATTATCGAGGTTGAGAGTCATGACTGCGTGCAGGGTAGGTTCATCCTGCGGACAGGGATGGGACAGGTCGGAAGCGCACACTTCGAGAATCCAGGTTGATCCCGAGTCGCGGCATACCGGCCTAAATTCCCAGAATCCTGTTTGCTGATCGATCTCGCCGGGACCGGACAGGAGGTGGTATTCGACCGGATCGGGCGGCAGATTGGGGTCATAGGCAATGAAATTAAACTCAAAGCCCCGGTACGGTTCGTTGACCAACTGGCTGGGATATTGATTGAATCCCGGCGGGTAGTTGGGGACGTCGGCGATATACAGGTTTATTTTGCCGCCATAGTAGTCGGCGGCGAAAGCCGTATCAATTTCCGGAACAGTAGAAGAATAGACTATTTCGAATAAATCAATCGGTTCGGCGGGCAGGGTGACCGAATCTATCTCCGCTTGATCACCCAATAAGTCCCGCCGACCGCATACCATAATTTTTAATTTATCATTTTCAAGATTTTGAAATAGGTCGAGGTGTTCGCCCGCGGGCATGACATTGATGTGATAATCTCCGGGCTGCCATCCGGGCGTACTGAATTCAACAAATAAGGCTCCTCCGGGCCTGGTCAACTGGGTGCGGATTATACGCGAGGAATCCGTCTCGACCTGGGCGATCAGCCCGACGGTACTGTCGGTGGTCATCACCGGTGCATGCGGCCAGGGGGAGAGAGTGGTATCGATTATGCGGTCGAGATAGACGAAATCCTCGACCGTCAGAGGTTTGTTGTCGCCTTTAATATCTGAAACTGCCGTTTGATGGACCGGGTCGACGGTGAAAGCCGAGAGACCGTAGAGAAAATAATTAAGGAATACGTCGCGGTCCTGAAGTTCGTAAGGCACGCCGTTCAGATTAACGTCACCCCGATCCGAGAATGGACTCAGGCACTGAACGTCGACGCCGCCATTGATGAAGTTTTCGAACCTGTCCGGTGGGTTCGGCGCGCCCGATTCGAAACAGGCGTCGGGGAACCCGTAGTAGGAGGGGAAGTGCGTCGAGTTATCGGTTATGTTAATGTCGTTAATGTCAAACACGGAATCCGCTACGGCCAGGCCGACGCCCTCAATCGGCCCGTAGGCTGTCCCGTTGTCTCCGCAATCGGTCCAGTAGTAACGGATTCCAAAAAAGCCGCAATCGACCGCACCGGTGTTCTTAACCTGGAAATTGAGGGTGAACAAAACGGTGCCGTCAGGGACGGTATGGCTCAGGGGCTGATGGGGGCCCGATTGGGCCTCGGCCAAGGCAAATACCTGCACCAGACCGGGTGGGCAATGCTCGTCGCAAGCTTCCGGCCGCGAGGTGCGATAGGTGAAATATTCCCATTCATAGGAGCCAGGTATCGTGAATAATACGCCCGAGGTTGCCCCGACAAAAGTCAGCCCGGTGGTGTCGTAAGCGAATAGCCAATCCCAGCCGTACATAAGTTCCGTGCCGGCGGTTTTGGTAACGGGAACGGAAATGAATGTGCCGGGGACGGCCTCGGTGAGGTGTCCGACTTCGAATTTAAAGGGAGCCTGTTCGGCGTATACCGGGCACAATAGTATAAGCCATAGAATTACCAATCCCGAATTATATAGGAAGGTTTTCCTGATACGTCGCTTCGAGGGGGTGAAGCGAATGATCATTGAACAGGCTCCTTATAAAGAATTGACGTTCTTTTTCAATTCTTTAACAAATAGATATAATAAGAGCCCTCAACGGTAAAGAAACGGTGGTTAATTTTAAATCGTTAGCGAATTTGCACAACCAAAATAGTAAAAAAGCCTGATTTGTCAAGCTCAAATTGCATCTTGTCAATATAATTATTTGTCGTATCTTGTTTTAGAATAAACGAATGTCATTAAATTTCGTCCTATTTACAGCAGACGGCCCACCCTCACACCGCCGATTGCCAGCATAAGGGTAAAATAGGGTAAAGTATAATATGAAAGCCAGTCGACTGTCTTTTAAAGCCATCATAACACTGCTCCTATTTTTTATTCTGGGGATCGGGACAGCCGATGCGTATTACCGTGGACCTCAATCGTCGAAACCTTCAGAGCCGGAATCTTTCGGTCTAATAATAAAATTCCGTCCGGGCCGGGCACCAAGCGATATCGTTCAAAAAGACGGGCGCATTGCCACGGCCAACCGGGCCCTGAATGCGGTCAACAACAAATATTCCGTCGGAAATTTTGCTCCGTTGGATGCGGGTGTGAGAAAAGCGGCGGCGAATAATCCTCTGGCCGGAGTTTACATAATCCAGACACCTCAGAAATCTTCTATGTTGGAAATGAAAGCCGATTACGAAAAACTGGACGACGTGCTTTGGGCAGAACCGGATTACAAGGTCATGTTTTACGGGACGCCGACCGATGAGTATTATTCCCATTTATGGGGACTGTATAATCATGGTCAGGGTCACTATGCCATTGAGCGAGGCCCTCTCAACGGTGATGATAAACTGGTCATCCGCTACGGCCTTGACGGCGCCGATATAGGTCAAACCGAGGTGCCGGCGCTTCCCTCCGACGAAACCCACCGTGCAGTAGTGGCCATAATCGATACCGGGGTCGATATGCAGCACCCGGATCTTGAAGGACAGATCTGGACCAACGTGCGGGAGGTCCCGGACAACGGCAAAGACGATGATCATAACGGATATATAGATGACGTACACGGTTGGGATTATTCGGCCAGCAACAGCTCGCCCAAACCCGAAGACAATGATCCCTCGGATAATTACGGGCACGGGACGCATATTGCCGGGACAATAGCGGCGGTTGCGGGAAACGAGATCGGCATCGCCGGAATAGCGTCGCAGTGCCGGATCATGCCGTTGAAGATTAACCCGTGGGCACTGACGTCCAAAATTGCCCGGGCAATTATTTACGCAACAGACAACGGGGCGGACGTCATCAATATGAGTTTCGGAATACCGTACCGCAGCCTCATTATTGAAACGGCAATGGAATACGCCGACAGTAAGGGTGTCGTCATGTGTGCATCGAGCGGCAATGACGGAGCAGAAAAAGTCAATTATCCGGCCGGATCGCCGCTGACGATGGCAATTGGCGCCACCAATGATTCAGACCGGGTCACGGTTTTTTCTTCGTATGGAGACTACATTGACTTGTGTGCCCCCGGTGAAGCCATCCTGTCCCTGAGGGCCGAGGGGACCGACATGTATGACGATCCATCGAGGCCCGAACCCGGCGTGCACATCATCGACAGCCTGTACTATATTTCATCGGGGACGAGCATGTCCTGCCCGCACGTCGTCGCGGCGGCGGCGTGGCTTAAATCAAAATCGCCCGGTTTACTGCCGGGCGTCGTTCGGGACATTTTGAACAGTACAGCCAAAGATATAGTTGATCCGTACGGACAGGGAGATGATTTAGCGGGTTTTGATATATACAGCGGGCACGGGCGGTTGGATCTGGCGGCGGCAGAGTCGGTGACTCCCGATATAGTGGCAAAGGTAACATCGCCTGCGGCGCATCAAATTTTAAATGGTGATTTCGAAATCACGGGTTCGGCGTACGGGAGCGGTTTCTCAGGGTATCATTTGAGTTTCGGACCGGGGTACGCTCCGGAACAGTGGACGGAGATATCAACTTCGTCCAATCCGGTGACCGATGATGTCCTGGCTGTCTGGCACACCGACGGCCTGGATGCGGGAATTTATACGCTAAAGATGACGGTTGGCCAAGATAATGAGACGTTCGTGGTCGTCCACGTGATTAGCGATAATATTTGTACTATCAAATCGCCGAAAGACGGCGAGATTGTCCCGCAAATTATCGATATTCGGGGGAGCGTCTACGGACCGGAATTCGACCGGGCGGTGCTCGAATACGGCGCCGGGGCGGAGCCTACGCAATGGACCAAACTGACCGACGTGATGACTCCGACATACGATGATATTCTGACGAGCTGGTATATTAAAATCGACGGCGGTAACGTTTTCAGCCTGCGGCTGACCCTGTTTACGGT
Organism: uncultured Ignavibacteriaceae bacterium; assembly: GCA_964569945.1. Lineage (GTDB taxonomy): Bacteria > Zixibacteria > MSB-5A5 > GN15 > PGXB01 > CALAMC01. The sequence continues at coordinate 10,569 of CAZMWI010000029.1, read as the reverse complement.
AAGCGGCGTTGAGTTGTCCGATACGATTACGGTGACAGTCGAATCGATATTGTCGACTGAGGACGCATGGAAGGCCCATCTGCCGGGGCTGCCCTCGGCAATTGCCAGCTATGGTGACTATAACGGTGACGGGGTCAATGAGATCATTGTCGGGACCGATGCCGGAATCGTGTTTTTGTCACCCGACGGTACGATGAAATCGTCGGAAATGCCCAGTTTCCCGGAAAATACGTACCAGGTGCCGGTGGCGGTGGGCGATGCCAACGGGGACGGAATCGATGATATCGCGGCGCTGGGGTACGATCCGCCCACGTTGTACTTCTTTTCGAGCGCGGGGCCGACATTCGATTATTCCGTGCCCGATACTCTTGTTTCGGGCAACGTTCTCATTTCGGAAGGGATCATTTCAAAGGTCTTTTTCAAAGATATAGACGGCGACGGAGCCGACGAGGTACACCTGTTCTTATATAACGGTTCCAATTCGCATGTATATATTTTCGACGCGGATGGCAATGTACTGGGTAATATATCCAAAGCCTCCGATTATCTGTCGTGTGATCTGAATGGGGATAAATTCGATGAGTTTTATATTTACAGAAACGGTTCGGGTTATTTGTACCGAGTGGCGGCCGACGGACAGGTTCTGGACAGTGTTGCTTTTATAGAAAATGGCGTTAAAATGAACTGCCGTGGCCTTTCGGCTTTTGATATCGACGGCGACGGAATTCATGAAATGATTATCAACGGTGCTTATGACGGCGGCGGGAATGTGATTTGTGCTTTAAAGTATGGCTTTCAGGTTGTGACCGGCTGGCCGCACGATATGGAGCTTGACGATTACCTTACGCCGACGGTTCCGATTTTTGCCGACATTGACGGCGATGACGTGCCGGAGTATTTTACGTCGTACTTCGATTACAGTGAAAGTTTTATATTCGCCTGGCATATCGACGGGACGCCGATCATGACCGAAGGAACCGACGGGCATTTTATCAAAGTCCCGCATCCGGCCTTGTTAAACATGCCGCTGGTGGCCGATATCGACGGCGATCTTTCTCCCGATATTATCGCCCGGGCAAACAATGACCTGTTTTCGTCGTTTACGGCACAGCGATTGTACGCGTGGAATAATCAGGCACGACCAATCGATCGTTTTCCGATTGTCTTAAACGAAAAAGATTTTGTCACGTCGCGCTATACGCCGACGATCGGCGATATAAATAAGGACGGTTTTGTAGATTTGATCGTTCCGACCGACGACAGTGCGCTGGTTTTTATAAATTTCAGCGGCAGTGAGTACAATGCCGATAAATGCCCGGTTCCGTCCTGGCGTTATTCACGACGGCTCAATAATGTCGGGCCGATTAACGCCACCGGACCGATTACGGGTGTTGACGACGGCGACATCGACGTTCCCACCGAATTCAATCTTGCTCAGAATATGCCCAACCCGTTTAATCCGTCGACGACGATAAATTACACGATAGTGGGTAAGGCGCACGTCCGGTTGGATATCTATAATATGCTCGGCAGGCGTGTGCGAACGCTTGCCGATGAAATACAAACGGCCGGGCCGCATAGCGTGGTATTCGACGGGTGCAGTGATACCGGCAATATGCTGGCATCGGGGATTTATTTGTACCGTTTGAGCGCCGGGGATAAAAACGCCGTAAAGAAGATGATTTTATTGAAATGATGCAACAAGCAACGTACAAAATATATGTTAGCCGGTCAGGTAGATTGACGTTCGGTGTGATAGCGTCATTGCTGATAACGTTGGTTTCGACATCATTGGCCCTTCCTCCGCAGCGTTTGGACTTTGGCGAAAAACCGTTGAGCGCGGCGGATTATGATCTGACCAAGTTTATCGACGCCAATCGGATATTTTCGTTCGTGACCAACTCCGGGACGATAGCGATGGACCATACCCGCCTGTTCGGTCGCGCATCCGGATTTTATTATCCGTTCGCCGGTGATACGGCGGCATTGCATCAATCGCCGGGCAACCGGACGCTGATGTACGCCGCGGGATTGATTTTGGCCGGGAAGGTCGACGGCCAGCTGAGGACGGCGGTAGCGGCGTACGATCGTCCGGAATTTTCAGCCGGGCCGCTGGACGGCTCACCGGGCGGGGGGAGAGTGTTCAAGATTGATGACAATTCCGGTCCGGGCGATACGGATTATGACGAGTGGCCGTCGCTGCTGGGGGCACCGGTCGATGAGCTGGGTGATCCGAAATTGTTGGGCGCGCAGACGATATGGACGGTATTCAATGATAATGATCCCTCGCTTCATACTAATTACTATGGCGGCGGTACTGAACCGCTCGGAATCGAAGTGCATCAATTGGTTTGGGCGGACAGCACGAACGAAGAAGAGGATAACGTATTTTATTTGCAATACACTTTATATAATAAGGGCGGCAATTTGATCGACAGTTTTTATATAACATTTTTTGCCGACCCCGATCTGGGCGGTGCCAATGATGATTTGATTGGATGCGATACCGTGCACGATTTGTTTTATGCGTATAACGGAACGGATGCCGACGCCGTGTACGGGGCTGTTACGCCGGCCTGGGGCGGTCGGGTGCTTTCGGGACCGCTTGTGTCATCGCCGGGCAGTACTGCGGTATTTGCAGGCAATACAATCTTGGATTACAGAAATATCGGGATGACGGCGTTTTCGAGATTTATCAACGGTACCGAACCTGACACGCCGGAAAAGCTTTTTGCATATATGCAAGGCATGGACGGGTCAACCGGACAGCCCTATATAGACCCGGTCGGAGGAGATACGATAGGCTATTACGCGCCGGGCGACGCGGTCAGCCGTACGGGATGGGTCGATGCGGAAAATGAGGATCAGAGGGTCCTGGTCAGTTTCGGGCCACTGACGCTCGCTCCCGGTGACAGCCAGCAGGTTGAATTGAAAATCGGGGCGTTTGTCGAGGATGACAGGTTGTATTCATTGTCGCGTTTGCGAAATATTTTGGATAATATGATCCCGATTGATACAGTGCCCGATACAGTGCAGTACGCTCCGGCCGATTCGGTTAGAGTGTTAATCGAGGATTTTGGGCAGTTGTACGATGTAAAATACTCACCGATCAAGTCGCGCTGGCTGACCGGTGTCAACTGGGGCGGAGCGTACTATTACGGTGGCGTGGATTATGCCATGAATCTGTACGGCAGCGCGCTCGATCCGGCGGTCGTGCCGGATTCGTTCAATTCGGTTCAAGTCAGGTTTTCCAATGTCAGGACGCAGCGGGCTTATAGATATGTCAAAGGGCTGGATGGAGAGTACAGCTACGGCGGATATCGCGAGGTGCCGTTCACGGTCTGGGACGTCGACAACGACCGCAAGGTCAATGCCGCCTTTTTAGAATGGGAGGGGTCCAACGTAATCGATAGTACCTGGGGGCCCGACGACCTCGTCGACCTCGGGGGGAGAGAGATTCTGACCATATTCAGTTCGGATTACAGCGGGGACAGCGAATCGGACGCCGAGCCGTACTATGATACCCTCAAGTTCGTCGATCAGGCCGATTCGGTCGATGCCATGTACTGCGCCTGGCTGGCATTATGCTGCGGCCGGGATTTGTCGGCCATAAACGATGAAGGCGTAATGTCGTTCGAGGGGCAGTTTATCAATCATAACGGCGAACCCGATTCAATTCTCTTTCAGCCGGTAGAAGTGGGTGCATCTTCGTCGCAGAGTCTGGTTTTCGAGGCGTTCGCCGATAACCCGGCACAATTGACTCTTATAACGAGCGATCCACAGGCTTTTCGGGTGACGACGTCGGCGTTGAAATATGTCGATATCGACAGGCAGACGATAGCGATTAATTTTTATCCGTACCGCGAAGGAAGTTTTGACGAGCGGTTGTATGTCTATGACTGGGCATCGGGTGACCTGCTCAAGACGATTCGTCTGATGTCAAAAACGGCGCTTCCGACCGAAGTCCCGGATGAGCCGGTCGTGCTGCCCGATAAATTCGTTCTCGATCAAAATTATCCCAATCCGTTTAATCCATCGACGACGATACGATTTTCGCTGGAGATGCGTTCGACTGTGGCGCTCGAGATTTTCAATATCCTCGGTCGTAAGATCAGCACGCTGGTCGATAAGGAACTTCCCGCCGGAAGCTACAATGTCACCTGGGACGGGCGGACCGATGGTGGCCGGGCGGCGGCATCGGGCGTATATTTTTATCGTCTGAAAGCGAGCGACGGCGTTAAAACACGAAAAATGGTCCTTCTCAAATAGATGTAACTTTCACTCGACAAAGAAAGGGGCTTGCCAGATTTCGACTTTTGCGTAGATTATAGATATCAACCGCCAATTAGCGAAGGATTTGGTTTTGCCCAGTCGATGCGATATACCCCAACGGCCCCGTCGGGGCTCTGCCCGGAGATAATAGATGAAACTGAAGATATGTATTTTTACACTTGCGGCTATAGTCGCCTTTTTCTTCACACCGGCTTTCGGTCTGTATGCTCCCAATAAAGATGACAAAGCATCGAGCTATCAGCCCGATCGGATCATAGTCAAATTCAAATCGCCGGAAAAGCTGTCGCGGATGGTCGGCTCAGGAAAAGCCCTTACTACCGGTATCGGATCGGTAGACAGTATCATCAAGCAATATAAAGTCGAAAAGATAACGCCGTTGTTTTCAAATTCACAGATGGTTGAGTCCTCAAAAGCGTTTTCTGGTGTACGTATTTTTACTGTACCGAAAGGGTCCAATGCGCAGGATATTGCCGGAGCTTTGGCCGATGATCCCGAAGTCGAGTACGCCGAACCGGATTATATGGCAGAGTTCTATGGCGCTCCCGATGATCCGTTGTATATGTACCAATGGAACCTGCACAATGTCGGGCAGGAGCATTACAAGGTCAAACGCATACCGGGCAATAATAACGATTCCCTTATCATGACCACCGGCGTGGATGGTGCGGATATCGACGCCGACGCGGTGTTCGATGCACCGCCCGACGGGACACGCACGGCGGTCGCGGCCATTCTCGACACCGGGGTCGATATGATGCATCCCGACCTGGCTGATAATATATGGGTCAATCCGTACGAGATACCGGATAACGGGCTCGATGATGACAACAACGGGTATATCGATGATGTCCACGGCTGGGATTTTGCAGGGAGTACCGAAGATCTCACCGCCGGTGATAATGACCCAACCGACGAGGATGGTCACGGGACGCATTGTGCGGGTATCGTGGCGGCCGTCACGAACAATTTGGAAGGCGTGGCCGGAGTAGCGGTGGACTGCAAAATTATGCCTTTGAAGATCGACCCGCTGCCGCTGGCTTCCAAAATCGCCGAGGGTATTATCTACGCCGCAGACAACGGCGCGGATGTTATCAATATGAGCTTCGGACTGGCCTATCCCAGCGACCTGATCGGCGAGGCGTTCGTGTACGCCCGCGCCAAGGGCGTGGTCCTGTGTGCGGCATCGGGCAATGACGGACGCGAGCAGTACAACTACCCGGCCGAATCGCCGCTGACGATTGCGGTCGCCGCCAGCAATGACTCGGATTTAATCACGACTTTTTCCACGTTTGCGGATATTGTCGACGTGGCGGCACCGGGGTACAGCGTGTTATCTCTGCGGGCGAACAATACCGATATGTACGCCGAGTCGAACGAAGCCGGGGTGCATATTGTCGACGGCATTTATTACGTGGCGTCGGGGACGAGTATGGCCTGTCCCCACGTGGTCGGAGAAGCGGCCTACATACGATCGGTTTCTCCGGGGCTGAACGTGGATAAGGTGGAGGAAATTATCAAGGGCACGACCAAAGATATCGTTGACCCGTACGGTATCGGCTGGAACCTGCCCGGTTGGGATAAGTACAGCGGTTATGGACGGATTGATCTTAAACAGGCGCTGGATCAGACGCCGCGCGCGACGGCGGTAATTTCTTACCCGTATCGAAATGAGGTCATATCGGGGACGCTGGATATCGTCGGGCTGGCCGAAACGCACGGGCAATCGTTCTGGAAAATAGAGTACGGAGAGGGAGCCAATCCGACGGTCTGGTATCCGATCGCCGACGGTGAGATTCCGGGCAAAATCGAACCGAACGCCATCTGGCATACCGAGGGTCTCAACGGGGTGTACACGATCAGGATGCGGGTCGGTAATTTGAATACTTCGTACGTTACGGTTTTCGTGGTCAATGATACCGCTGCCAGAATAGATTCACCTTCCGGTAGTGGGGTGGTCGGGACCCTTACCGGTGTTGTCGGGGCGGCGTACTGTCCGGATTTTTCGTATGCCTCGCTCGAATCACTGGTAGACACAACCGATGCCGTCTGGGAGAAGGTGGCGAAGTTGACCCAGCCGGTCTTTGACGATATTATGGCTTACTGGTTATTGTACGATAACACGGAATATGTATATCAACTGAAGCTATCAGTTTATTCTCATGCCGGGTTGGTGCGGGCTGATACGGTGCTGGTGCAGCATCGGTCGATATTCGCGACCGACCGGGCTTGGAAGGCAACCCTTCCCGGACGGCCATCAATTACACCCACCTATGCTGATCTCGACGGCGACGGTGTCAATGAAATCATTGTTGGCACGGAACTGGGTATAAAAGTGTTCAATCTTGACGGTACACCAAAAACCGAAGGAATTCCCGATTTTCCGGACAATAACTTTATAATACCAATCGCGGTGGGTAACCTGGATAATGACGGGCTCGACGATATAGTACTTATGGGTGTCGATCCGCCGTTCATTTACGGGTTTCCGTCGAGTGCCCCGCCGTTTATCAACCATCTCGGGATGTACCCGACGGTCGGCTATTTTTCCGGAAATACAGAACATATGTTTCCGAAAGTATTTTTGAAAGACATCGACGGGGATCATAAGGATGAAATCCATGTCGTCATGCCCGATAACACGACCCCGACGGCGCTTCTGTTCGATTCCGACGGTACCCTGCTGCACCGTTTCGAGCACGTCATGGAGTACCAACCGGCGGACCTCAACGGCGACGGTATCGATGAACTGTATACCATGCCGCGCTATTACGGACTTTTGCGGCAGATCGACCCGGTTACAGGCAGTACGGTAGACAGCCTGATTATTTCGGACAATGGCAGTGCGTTCGACTGCCGCGGGCTGACGGCAGTGGATATCGACAATGATGGACAGACGGAACTTATAGTAATGGGCGTGTACCGTGATATCGGACATATTCTGTACGCATTCGATAATGGGCTGCGTCTCAAGGACGGCTGGCCGCACGATATGGGTATGAATGATTTTATCGCGCCGACGGTCCCGGTATTCGGTGACATCGACAACGACGGTGATCTGGAGTACGCCAGCGGGTATTTCGATCTCGATTACAGCTATATGTTCGTCTGGAATATTGACGGCAGCTCGTTTCTGCCGGGAAGTCCCAACGGCTTTTTCGCTAAGACGCCGCAGGTGTCTCTTATGAATATGCCGGATATCGTCGATATCGACGGCGACGGCTCATCGGATATATTGGCCTGCGCCAATAACGATGCTTTTCTGACGTTCCGGGTGCACCGCGTTTATGCCTGGAATAAAGATGCCGACGTCATCAGGGATTTCCCGATTGTCTCGGCCGCCGGGACGGCGACGTCGTACTATAGATTCGTTCCCATGCTGGGTGATATCGACAAAGACGGAACGACCGATATGATTCTGACCTCGGCGGATATGTCTCTGGAATTCGTCAGCTTCCCGGGTGTGCCGTACAATCCGTGCCAGGCGTTCGCTCCGGCCTGGCGTTATGACCGGTCGTTTTCGGGGACGCTACCCGGGATACCGTGCGTGCCAACCGGATCCGACGAGGACGCGCCGCAGGTACCGCAGGATTTTGTTTTGAAACAGAATTACCCCAATCCGTTTAACCCGACAACGGTCATAAATTATTCCTTGCCGAGCCGATCAGACGTGAAGATTGTTGTTTATGATATTCTCGGGCGCCGTATCAGGACCTTGCTCGACGAGACTCAAGCGGCTGGCCCGCATGAGGTAATATGGGATGGAATGGACGCGCGGGGCCATGCCGTTGCGACCGGAGTATATTTTTACCGGCTTCAGGCGGGAGACAAGATCGAGACCCGCAAGATGATGCTGTTAAAATAATAAAAAATATTTTCAAAATAAAAGGGCCGCTGGCCCTTTTTTGTTGTTTATAGGGTAATACTTTGTAATATTACGCGAAATCTCAACGGAGATATAAATGAACAAAGGTAAGACTGAAATCATTACATTTAAAGTGGATCAATCGCTTATTACGGCGCTGAAAGGAATCCCGAACCGTTCGGAGTTTATCCGCAACGCGCTTTTGACCGCACTCGAAAACACCTGCCCGCTTTGCAGCGGGACCGGAATTCTCAGCCCGTCGCAGAAAAAACACTGGGATGAGTTTTCGGAAAATCATTCGGTCAGTGAATGCCGGGACTGCCATGAAATATATCTGGTTTGTAATACACCGGCCAAAAGGAAGAAGTGAATTGTATGAAAAGGTCGGATTTTATAGAAAAACCCTTGTACGTCGTTTTTGCGTTGGCTGTTGTGCCATTGATTGTACTATCATGCAGTAGTCATAATAACGGCGCGGATCATAATGGTACAATTGGCGCCTTCGCCAGTATTTTGCCCGAGGCATACCTGGTACAGAGAGTCGGCGGGGAATATGTAAAGACATCGGTACTGGTGCAACCCGGCCAGTCGCCGGAGACGTTCGAGCCGACGCCGCAGCAAATGGCGGAACTCTCTGACGCCGACGTCTTGTTCGGTATCGGGGTGCCGTTCGAAGATGCCTTGTTCGCGAAAATCAAAAGCAGTATGCCGGGCGTGACGATAGTCCGTGCCGATCAGGGGATAGCCAAAATACCGATGGAATCATCGCGTCTGCGCGATGCACTGTCCGGTGCTACCGGAGCGCCCGACCCGCATATCTGGCTCGACCCGAAGCGGGCTCTTCAAATATCCGAAACGATTCATGATGCATTAATCAAGATTGAACCCGTCCATAAAGATGCCTTCGATGCCAACTTCATTAAATTAAAAAATGATCTGGAGAACATCGATTCATTGATAGCCGAGAAATTGAGACCGTACCGGGGCCGTAGCTTCTATGTGATGCATCCGGCTTTCGGGTATTTCGCTGAGGAGTACGAACTGCATCAGAAGGCAATCGAAATCGAAGGTAAGGAACCGTCGGCGCGGGAGCTGGCTGATCTGATAAAAGAAATGATATCAGAGCATGTAAAGACGATTTTTGTAGAAAAGCAATTTTCAACCGCTATGGCCGACAGGCTGGCAACGGAGCTCGGTGCCAAGGTTGTTATGATTGATCCGCTGGCGTACCAGTATGTCGACAATCTTATGAGCATAGCCGATGCTATTGCCGGTGCTCTGGGAGGTCAGAGGTGAGCAATCAAACCGTAGTCAAATTCGAAAATGTGAATTTCTCCTACGGAGAGACGGTGGCGCTTAACGATGTCACGCTCGATATTGTCGAAAACCAGTTTACATGGATTGTCGGCCCCAACGGCGGCGGCAAGACAACGTTGATCAAGCTGATTCTCGGTTTGCTGGAACCGGACAACGGAGAAGTTACCGTGTTCGGCGGATCGCCCCGGCACGCCCGTCGCAAAATCGGGTACATGCCGCAGTCGGCCCAGCTCGACATTCGTTTTCCGATTACGGTCATGGACGTGGCTCTTATGGGCCGCCTGGGCAACGGTACAAAATTCGGCGGATACAAAACCGTCGATGTGGACGCCGCGCATTACGCACTGGGCAAAGTTGGTCTGGCCGATCTGAAAGACCGCCCGTTTTCGTCCCTGTCGGGCGGGCAATTGCGGAGGCTTCTGGTAGCGCGCGCTCTGGCCTGCCGACCGCAGCTATTGATTCTCGATGAACCGACCGCCAACCTCGATCTGGTTGTGGCGCGGGAGTTGCTGATATTTTTGACGGGCTTGGCGGGGGAGATGACGGTTATCATGGTGTCCCACGATCCGGCATTCGTCTCGGAGAACGTAAAAGAGGTGCTTTGTGTCAACCGTCGGGCCCACATGCACCCTACCACCAAAATCGACGCGACGTTTTTGAGCGAGCTTTATTCCGGCGACCTGCGAATGGTTCGTCACGATCAGCACGTCGACGATGGAGAAACCAAATGACCGAGTTTTTCGCCGCCGTCGCGCGCTATCCGTTTTTGCAGTACGCCCTTGCGGCCGGTGTGCTGGCGTCGATTGCCGGGGGAGTGGTCGGGACGTTCGTCGTTACGCGGCGAATATCATACATAGGCGGCGGCATCGCCCACAGCCTTCTGGGCGGGCTGGGTGCGGCCTATTATATACAGATAGTCTACAATCAAAACTGGCTGCACCCGATTTATGGCGGCGCGGTCGCGGCGGTGGTGGCGGCTGCGATTATCGGCTGGGTATCGCTCAAGGCTAGTCAGCGCGAGGACACCGTTATCGGGGCGATCTGGGCGGTCGGCATGGCGCTCGGGATTTTGTTTATTTCGCGCACGCCCGGATACA
>CAZMWI010000028.1:0-23859 GCA_964569945.1 uncultured Ignavibacteriaceae bacterium | reverse complement strand
AGCGAGAACCCGACGGCGTACCACAGTATGGTCGTGACGCCCATCGAGACGAAGCTTTGGATCATTATCGAAAGTACATTTTTACGGCCGACCAGACCGCCGTAGAAAAATGCCAGACCCGGCGTCATGAGCATGACCAGACTCGTGGCCACGAGCATGAAGCCGGTATTGCCAGTGTCAAACATATCAATCCTCCTTTTTATCAATTGCTAATATGCCGGACAGAAGGCAAACTGGAAATAGGGCATTTCCTGATTATAGACTTCGAAATCCCTTATAAGGTTTTAACGGAAAAAGAATGAATTTCCCGACGGATTTAATCCAGTCGGGTCAGGCCCTCGCGAATGGCGTACTTGGTAAGTTCGGCGACGCTGTGAAGATCGAGCTTGTCCATGATCTGCTTGCGGTGGCTTTCTATCGTCTTAACGCTGACGTGCAGAATGTCGGCCATGTCTTTGGTCGATTTTCCTTCGGCCAGAAGCTGAAGGACCTCCCGTTCACGGGCGCTGAGCGGCGAGCCGGAATCATCGTTTCCCGTCCGAACCTTTTCGACATAATCGTGTAGCATTCGGTCGCGTATCGACCGGCTGAAAAACAGCTCCCCCTTTTGCACTGTACGGATGGCCTCGATCACTTCCTGAATGGCCGATTCCTTAAGCAAATATCCCCGCGCTCCTACACGAAGTGATTCCTCGATAAATTTGCGGTCGGCGTGCATCGACAGCATGATTATTTTCGCGTCGGGACAGTCGGCCAGAATTTTGCGGGCCGCATCGAGACCGTTGAGCCGAGGCATGGAAATATCGAGCAGTGCGATGTCAGGCCGGTACTCCCGCGCCATTTCGGCGGCCTCTACTCCGTCGCGAGCCACCGCCACAACCTCGAGGTTGCGCTGCCGGTCCAGAAGCGGACGAAGCCCGTCGATCAGGAGCTTGTGGTCGTCGGCCAGCAGGATTTTAATCATCGCCGCCCTCCGATTTTAATGTGTACGGGGTCGTAACGGAAACCCGCGTCCCTTTGCCGGGTGAGGAATCTATAGAGAGAGACCCACCGATGTACGACAGCCGCTCGCGGATACTGAACAGGCCGAAACAGCAGTTGTCGGAGAGGGCGTTTTCGTAAGTTGACGTATCGAACCCGCAGCCGTCGTCACTCACATTTATTAACATGCCGGTGTCTTTCCATTCGGTTTTAATCGATACTTGTTTCGCATCGGCGTGTTTTGCGGCGTTGGTGATCAGCTCTTGTATGGCTTTAAAAATGAAAACCTTAACGTCCTCCGATATTTCACGAGGTGAGCCGGTTTGTGATGAGGTTACTTTCAGGCCGTGACGGTGCAGGGCTCGTTCGGTCAGCCAGTCGATAGCGGCCGGCAGACCCAGTTCATAGAGTACCGGCGGACTGATGGCGACCGTCAGATCGCGGGTATAGCGGATTGTCTGATCGAGAATTTTGAGAATCTCGGCGAAATTCTCTTCCATGCCTGAAAATACGGCATCGCCCTTAAGCAGGGACACTTTCTGCGAAACATAGGCCAACGCCTGGCCGATATGATCGTGCAGGTCGGAGGCTATCTCCCGCCGCTCCCGGGCTTCGGCCAGAGACAGTTCCGAGGCCAGCCGCCGCAGCTGCATCTGGTACATTCTGATTCTTCTGGCGATATCCTGCCTTTTGGGATCACCGCAGGATTGAGACGTTTCAAAGTCGTTCTTTCCGGAAGAGATATCATTGTCGCTCATGGGACAAATATAGGCCGTCCCGCTCTTATAATCAAGGCAAAGGGATGGACATTTCGACTGCTTGAATCAAGGCGACCTTTTCAATTTTTTTCTAGAGCGAGCTTTAGCCCGAGTAGAACAAAAAGCCCGCCACAGAATTTCTTGATGTATTTAGAAAAGGTGGCATTTCCGCGAAGCCTCCCCGCCAAATATGCCGAAAAGCGGGCGACAATTAAGCACCAAATTGTACCTGTCGTCAGGAAAATGCCGCCAAGAATTAGGAACGGGGCGGGCCCGTCGGCTTTTGACGGGTCAATGAATTGCGGCAGAAATGCAAGAAAGAACAGGGCCACTTTCGGATTCAATACATTGGTCAGAATGGCCTGTTTGTATATCTTTAGATAACTTGACCGGGCTGATAAATTGATTTCACCAGCGATCGGGAGACTGACTTTTCCCAAGGCCATTTTGAGCCCCAAGTATATGAGATATCCGGCGCCAACAAATTTTATAATCATGAATATGAGTGCAGAACTCAATAGAATGGCGGACAATCCGAACGCCGAGGCGGCGATATGGAACAAAGACCCGGTCCCGATACCAAGCGCCGAATAAAATCCCGCCTTGCGGCCCTGCGAGATGGATCGCCCCAGAATATACATCGTATCTTGTCCAGGCGTTAGATTCAGAAGTATTCCGGCCAGGACGAATGAAGGCAAATTAATTATTGAATCCATATTTCGGGCTCTCGTTTCCCATAATTATAATTTATACGTATCCCGGTTCGGCTTTTTCATTTTGCCTCGGAATTTTTAATCATACATTTCACCCAGCACGCGCTCGATGCGGCGGTCGGTGACCAGCCAGATGATCGCCGCCAGGACATATATCCCCCCGGCGAGCCGTCGCTGGAAAAAAGCGATCAGCCTTTAACATTCTGTTTGACTTTGGGCGGACAGCGTATAATATAGACTATTATGGCCCACTATTATATTTATGGCTCCTAAATTGAGGATTGAAACGAATGCCCTGCGGTGACATTACCGAACGAATAAAGCTCTCAATCGACAACGATGACCGGCTGGTGTCGTACCGGTTCTCAAAAAAAACCTGCGGCGGCGGGATTGGCACCGAATCGCTGCTTGACGACCGGGTGATCGGGCAGCATATCGACGGGATTATCGCGCAAAATCAATTCGCCTTCGCGGCGACCAATTTCAGCCGGGACAATATAGAAGAATTCCTCAGGCTGAAACATTTCAACGCCATCCGGACCGTAATACGGGTCTTCCTCGGTCTCTTACCCGGCGGTGTCGGCAGTCCATGTACCATCGCGGGTATCGAATGCGACCGCAATAAAATAGTCATTGATGCCGAAATCAGTATCGATCTGAATGCCGAGAAGGTTAAGGCGTGCGAGCATTGCGGGCCCGGCTGAGGATCACATTGAGCCGTCCGGGCGATGGTATGTCAAATTAAAATTTATTCGGGTAATATTCGAAAGGGCGACTTGCATCACCGGCTTTCAGGAGAATCAATCTTCTTTACCGCTGGGTACCGTCCACTGTCCGGTATTCATATTGAGCTTGTGGCAGTGGGTACACTCGCCCTGAAACAGCGTCATGAAAAGATTGTCTTTGCCCCCGGTGAGGTGCAGAAGGTGCATCAGGCGCGAAAACGGTGGTGCCATGGTCGTCTCACGATAATGGCACAGCAGGCAATCTTCGGGTACTTTATTGGCCGAGTCCAGGATGTCCGGGTGCTTTCCTTCAAGCTTCATTCCGGCGGGCGCGGCCGCCTGCGCTTTGGCCAGGAGACTTGAGTCGACCTGTCTGCTTAACTGTTTCATCAGGCTGGTAAGACGCAAATCCAGCTTCATATCCGTATAGTTGACATGGCAATCGACACAGGCGTTGGGGAAGTTGTCCACGACCACGATTCCCGGTATGGCCCGGGGCGGCATTTTTCCGGGGGTTGGATGACTCAACCCATTTTCATTCGCCGCTATGACCGCGAACAATAATAAGATCGAAATCAATGATATAATCAATGTGGATTTCTTAGTCATTGTCAAGTTCCTGCATCAGGGACAAAATGCCCCGTTCAAATCGATCCCTTTTCTGCTCCAGAAGTTCGGCTATTGTTAATCCGTGTATTTTTGCGTATTGCCCGACAAGTTTCAGGCCCGCATAATACCCGGCGCGGAATTTAAAAGCGTCGCTTCTGTCGTTGGCATGAAATAATTCCTGCCCCGGATCACTCTTAAAATAAGTATCGGCAATTTTAACAAAAAGTTGCGGCTCCCGGCTCTTACACTCATCCCACCAGGCTCGAGCCGCGGCAGCATTAAGATAATCGGCCCAGAGTGCCTCGAGATCTGAAAGACCCATTAGCTCTCGTGTCAAATAAGTAGCGAGGCCTTCAGTGATCAGAAGCCGCGACAGTCTGATTTTATCGTGGGGGGACTCAAAATAAAACGATGGGCTGCTCTGATAATGAAGGGCATGGGCCAGCTCATGTGTCACGAAAACCTCTACCAGTTTTTTGGACGTGTACGCCTCCAGAGGAATCCAGACATAGAATTCGTCTTTCATCCTGAAAGCATGACCGTTGGTAGTTCCGACCCCGATAAAATAGACAATCCTGATCTTTCGATGATCCAGATTCCGCTCATCCAAGACGCCGATTAGATATTTCAGATGCTTATCAAGCCAGCTCTTTCGGGTTCTGATCGCGGTCGGGTCAATTTCCGCAAGATCATATTCTTTCTTTGTCCAGAACCGGTAATAATGATCGAATAGCTCAGGAAAAGAGCTTTCATAAGCTGCCCTATTTCCTTTATTCAAAAATTCGTTTAGGTATTTATTCGTTAAATTAAGGACCTGCATAGCGCAAAAAACGATTTTGAAAAATAAATGTCAAACCATTTGCCTTTCTTCAGAATTCGCGTTAAGATAAAAGGCGCCTTAGCTTGCAGAACTTATCATGATTATTAATTTAAATAATAGATGAATAAAATTCTAATATTGGGCAACCCCGGCTCCGGCAAATCGACCCTGGCGGTCAAGCTGGGCGAGATCCTTGGCTATCCGGTAATACATCTCGACAAACTTCACTGGCAGCCCGGCTGGGTCATGCCCGATGACGAATACTGGGAATCGCTGCAGCCCGAGATCGTGAACGGCGAGACGTGGATAATCGACGGCAACTATAACAGGACTCTGGAAATGAGGCTGCCTTACGCCGACGCGATTTTATATCACAACTACTCGACTGCCCTCAGTTTGTGGCGGATTATTAAGCGACTGGTGCTAAATTATGGTCGGAACAGGCCGGATATGGGCGACGGTTGCCCGGAAAAATTCGACGTCACATTTATCAAATTCACCCTGCGATTCAACCATCGGCACAAAATAGAAATCGAAGAAAAAATAAAAAAGTACTTCAAGGGCAGTACATTCGTCGAATTCAAAAAGCCCTCAGATGTCAGACGCTATCTGGAAAACCTTAAGGCAACGCAGGGCTGACATTCAAAATGACTTAATATCAGGCCTTCCGCCGGGCTTGTATAAACGAATTCACGCACAATATCAGAAACGCCAGCGAAAGCAGACTCATAATTGTTTTACTTACGGCAGCGGCCGGGCGGACGATTTCTGTGCCGGCTATTAATTTGGCCGTGGGAACGACGCCGCTGATCGCTCCGAGAAATCCGAGAAGGCTCAGCGCCGCCGCGGCGTGCATGGCGCTGCGCCGCATTTTTTCATCACGGGCGAGCCACCCGGCAATCAGTACAAGCACGCCCATAAAGGCCGGAATCAGGGCCGTAAAACTGACACGGCCGAACGCGAAAAATCCGATCAACCCAAGGAGAATCAACAATATTGCATATATTATGGCTATAGAACTTAGTTTCATATCGCACCTCAGTTTTGGTTTTGACGATATAACACCGGCAATCAATAAAAGATCAAAAAAACGCAAAAAAAAACCCGGCTTTTGGCCGGGGTTCCACGGGTGTACAGGGATTTCTATTTTAGCGTTTTCCCCGTGTTCTTCTGAATAATTCCGCGTAAAGTCTGTCGCGCTCGTAATTGGAGCTTATGGACTCAATGGCGTCGGCCAAATCGTTTTCAAGTTCGCTTTTGCCCCTGAGATTGGGAATCAAGTCGCCTAAGACCTGCGCCTTTTCGTAATCCGAAGATATCTGTTCCGCCTGGGCTATAATATCCCGGACGGCGTCTTCGTCATCAAAACTGAGCTTGTCGATAATATCTCTTAAAATCTTGGATGATTCATAGTCGGAGCTTATATCATCGACCGAATTTAGAAGCGCTTTGCGGATCTGTGAACTGCGGTTAACTTCGCTGACCATATCCTTAAGAATTTGCGAGCGCTCGTAATCGGAACTGATCTGATCGGTGATATTCAGGACGTTCAGCAGGGTCGAATCGTCCATATCATAAAACGGTCCCAGAGCCGTAAGCGACCTTCTGATTTCATAATTCGAAGACATCGATTCGATTACGGACAAGTATGCCCGGAACAAATTATGATCGCGGGCCGAATGACCGGCCAGGTATATAAGCAGTTTCGATTTCTCATAATCCGAGGACATATCGCCGACCAATTTCAGGACATCCGATGCAATCGCCTGATTGGGCCGTCCCTCGGCAAGCATTTGCTGAAGTACCCGGCTGCGTTCATAATCGGAACTTATCGATTCAATCGACTGAATCAGGGCATAGCGGAATTCGGGATCGTCGCGTTGAAGATTGGACAGCTGACCCAATAGTTTGGCCCGCTCGTAATCGGAGTCCATGGATTTGGCAATTTCAAGGACGCCGATAAGTACCCCGTTCGAGACGTCGGAATCCAGGCTTAACCGGGACAGTACCCGCCCCCGCTCGTAATCCGATGAGAGCGACTTGGCCGCCATTACGAAATCATCGAGAAGGAATTTTTCATCCTTTTGCACGTCGGCGATACTCAGTAAAATTTCCGCTTTTTCGTAATCAGAATCGAGGTTTTGGGTAATATATTTTATAATTTTGCTAAGTTCGGCGTCGGACAAATCGAAGTTCTGGATCAAATGACTTAAATAGAGCCGACTGATATAATCGCTATCAACCTTGTCTAGCTCGCTTAAGACACCGTCGATACCATCCTTTTTATAAATCTTCTCGGCTCTTTTGTCGGCGTTGAATCCGGATTTGCGGGCACAATCGAGCATTGTCTGACGGTACCACTCACGAGCGCCGCTGTCGAAATCCTGCTTTTTCCCGTTATAGCGATATGCGTATTGCGGGGTGCCGTCGGCGTCAGGTTTTATTTTAAGCTCGCGCCGGACACCGTCTTTTCTTTCATATATTTGAACTCTGGCATCATCGGACATTTTGACGATTTCGTTAGACTCGTCATTCATTTCAAATTCGCCTTCGATTTCGACCCGCGTCTTGTCGGCGCCTTCCTGCCAGTCGATAGTGATAGATCCGTCATCGTCGTGATGGATGGTGGTGTAATGATCGCCGTCCTCTCCAACGAACATATCCCCTATACCACCTACCGCGCGCTCTATGGCGCTGCCGATTCCCGAGACGCGGTCGGCACTGGCCGATGCCTCGGCATAGTCCCTCTGGGCTTCAGCGACTTTTTCCTGTTGATCGCGGGTTGCCTCCGCCTGGTCGGCATAATAGTCCTGCAAAGCTTCGCTATATGCTTCTGCATATTTGGCGTCGCTCTTTTCGAGGTCTCTTAAGTAGGCCTCGCCCTCTTCGCTGTCGAGATAAGCCTCGCTGTCACTGTCTTCAGGGTTATATATAAAATAGTCCCCGGATTTTCTGAAACGAGTCTCCGACTTTGAGACTTTTTCGGCTTTCGGCGAAAGAGGGGCCAGCGGTTCAGTATTTACGTCGGGAACGTCTACATCCGGTGCTTTGACGTCCGGCAATGCAAGCTCGGCCGCCTTCAGGGCCTCGTCAAGCTGTCTTTCAAGCTTTTCGGTATCGAGAGCCTGCAAAGTCTTATCATCCATATTATATACATATGGTGCTTTGGGTAGCGATACTCGCTGCCATTTGTCGTTCTTTTCGGAATGGAAAATTGTCGCGGTCGACGAATCCGACTTCTCTTTGACAAAATCCGCAATTACCGAGAACTTGAACGGATGGTAGGGCCAGGCCAGGGCCGGAGCGGCATAGAAGGCGACCATCGCCATTATCAAAATCGATACAACAAGTCCCGCGAATTTCCCGAATGGAATCGGTCGCGAGTCCAGTTTACGATTCAATATCATATCTATTCTGCGGAAAATCTGTTTTTTGGATAGAATCGCGCCCGTCACAAGCGTCGGCTCGACAGGAATAATTGTCCTCTGAATCATTTTGGTCAAACACCGGGCGTAAACTCTGGGTTGTCCGATAATCGTCAGAACTCTGGCATCACAGGCGAGCTCGCGTTCAAGATCGAGACGTCGACCGATCCAGAGTACGGCCGGATTGAAAAAGAAAAGGGCCGTAAGAAATCTCTGGACCAGTTTCATCCAGTCATCGTACCGTTCGAGGTGCGTCATTTCATGCACTATAATCGACTGCAATTCATGGTCGTCGAGCTTTTCCGCGAGTCCCGAGGGAAGAATCACCATCGGGTGGATAAATCCAGCCGAGACCGGGACGTTGATTTGGTCCGACTGCCCCATCTTAATCCGGCGCCTAAACCCGAGGCCTACTATCAGGCTGTCTATGCGGTCCATCTGCAGTGCCGGCAAGGGCGCTAACGATGCTTTAAGAGCCTTCAACCCACGATATCCGAGGACGAGACGGAATGTTAAAACCAGAAACACGAACAGCCAGATCATGACCGCGACCATCGGGAAACCTTCGAGGATCATCTGCGAATACGAGTAGACACTCTCCACAGGTTTGTTCGCCGGCATATATTCGGTATGTGATGCAACGATCGGTGCCGGATCATGATTCAAGGTCTTCTTAACTACCGGAGTCGGATTGATTGGCTGAGGCTGGGCCGTTTCTGCCGAGGGTTCAGTATCATATCGTGTTTCCGGGAGTTTCGCCGTCATCGGTTCTTCACTTATAGTACTTCGCGATGTTGTTTCGTGAACCGATTGATTTTGGGTAGTGATAAATTTACCGAAGAAATCGGACAGACTAAAATTGAGCGGGGCTATTGTCGCCGCAATGGGCATGATTATGACCGTCGCAAGGACGGCCAGCCACAATTTATAACGAGCGGCGGAATCGACCGACCTCAATACGTGCAATACGGTCGCCACCGAGAGCGTCAAAATCAATGCCGGGATCAGCGTTTGTACCGTCTGACCGACAAACCCGTGTGCGAATTGGCTAAATTGATTGAAATAATATTCCATTCTACTTCTCCTCCTCGCTATCGGTGATCATTTTCTTAAGACGCTGCAGTTCTCCCGGGGTCAGCTTTTCGTCATTTATAATGTTAAGCATTAAAAGCTCGGGGGAATTTTCGAAAAAACTCCGGACCAGGTGTCGGACCGCCTTGCGGCGGGCGTGCATACGATCGACCAGCGGCTTATATATATAAGCTCGACCATTCTTGCGGTGTTCGAGATAGCCCTTCTCTTCAAGTATACGCATTATGGTAAGTACCGTATTATATGCAGGCTTATCCCGTTCCGAAAGATTGTCGAGAACTTCATTAACCGAGGCGTTGCCAAGGTCCCAGACGACGTCCATAACCTTAAATTCAGCTTCGGTCAAAGTCGGGGTGGGCTTACGGGCCATATTAAATCCCTCTATCTACTAATTAATTAGTTGTTGCAATATACACATTCCTACGAAATTGACAACTAATTGTTTAGTATTTCTTTAAAAAAATTATAACCTATTATGATTCAACAAAATAAAATTTATAATCTGGCACCAAATTTTAAGGAATATTGCCATTTTATATATATTATATTAATATGATTTTAGAAATTGGGGTTTAAAAAATATGAGCGCTGACATTATAAGTCGCCTCGCCCGGGGTGAACGATTGCTCTGTGACGGTGCCATGGGCACGATGCTTTTCAGGCACGGTGTTCGGGCCGGAGAGTGTCCCGAACGTCTCAATCTCGATGAACCGGAAACGATCGAAGATGTCGCCCGCTCTTATCTGGAAGCCGGGGCAGATATAATCCTCACCAACACTTTCGGCGGCTCGCCGCTCAGACTGGCTCAGTTCGGACTTGAAAACAAATATGAAAAAATAAACAAGAAAGCTGTCCGCTGGGCGCGCCGGGCCGTAGGCGACAAAGCCGTACTGGCGGCGTCGGTCGGACCGTCGGGGGAAATGCTGGAACCGTACGGTGACATTGACCCGTCGCAGATGTACGATAGTTTTTACAGACAGATCAAAATCCTCCTTGCCGAAGGTGTCGAAATGCTGGCGGTGGAGACCATGACCGATATCAGTGAAGCCCGCCTGGCCATAAAAGCCGCCCGCGATCAAAGCAGCACTATTCCGCTGGCCGCCACCATGACGTTTGAAAAAACCCCCAAAGGTTATTACACCACGATGGGCGTATCGGTGCGGCAGGCCGCACAGGACCTGACTGCAGCCGGAGCCAATTTGATCGGCTCCAATTGCGGCTGCGGCATCGACAGCCTAATCGAAATAGCTGGCGAATTCCGAAAGCATACCAAATTACCCCTGATTATACAGCCCAACGCCGGGCTGCCGTCGATGCATGATGGCCGCCTCGTTTATCCCGAAACGCCGGAGTACATGACTGGCAAGTTGCGAAACCTGTTGAAGATAGGCGTCAGTGTCGTGGGCGGTTGCTGCGGCACCACGCCGGATCATATTCGTGCCTTTCGAAAAGTCTTAAATGAATATCCTAAGTCATCGTCATGAATAATCGTTAGTACTAGCCGCGAAGTATTGACAAGCGCGGCTTCGTACGATATTATGCTCAAAATTTCGTATGAACTATCCGGCGGAACTGGCCCGCCAAAGGAGGAAAGATGATTGATCCCCGCAACGAAAAACTGGCCGATATTCTGGTTAATTATTCCTGTGCCGTAAAGAAGGGCGACCTGGTTCATATTTCAGCGCGCGGTATCCCCTCCCTGGAACTGGCCAAAGTGCTCATACGAAAAGTCACGCAGGCCGGAGGCGTACCTTTCTGGCACTACGCCGATGACTCTATGACGCGGCAGTTTCTGAACCACACGAAGGACGATCAGATTAAAGCCTATGCCGCCTTCATGAAAGGCATGGCCAAAAGGACCGATTGTTATATCAGCATCAACGGTGCGGACAATCCGTTTGACCTGAACGACGTGCCTCCCAAAACCATGCAGTCGTATAAAAAGCTCTACGCCAAGCCGGTGATGCTGGATATTATCACCAAGAACACCCGCTGGGTGGCGATGCGCTTCCCGAACAATGCCATGGCCCAGCTCGCCGAGCAGCCGCAGCAAACTTTCGAAGATTTTTATTACGACGTTTGCTGTATCAATTACGCCAAGATGTCCAAAGCGATGGACCCGCTGGCGAAGCTGATGAAAAAGACGGATAAAGTACACATAAAAAACCCCGGGACCGATCTGGCTTTCAGCATCAAGGGAATCAATGTCATCAAGTGTGACGGCCGATTCAATATCCCGGACGGTGAAGTTTTCACCGCCCCGGTCAAGAATTCGGTCAACGGATATATTACTTATAATACACCGTCATTGTATGAAGGCAACGTCTACGAAGATATTCGACTGGAATTCAAGAACGGGAAAATAGTCAAAGCCACATGCAAGAGCGACGATAAGAAACTGAACAAGATTTTCGATACCGACCGCGGCGCGCGTTATGTCGGTGAATTCGCTTTGGGCGTCAATCCGATGATAAAAGAACCGATGAAAGACACGCTTTTTGACGAAAAAATCGACGGCTCTTTCCATTTCACGCCGGGTAAATCATATGATGACGCCCCCAACGGCAACACATCGGCTATTCACTGGGACCTGGTCCAGATTCAGCGAAAAGATTACGGCGGCGGGGAAATCTGGTTCGACGGGCGGCTAATCAGAAAAGACGGGGTGTTCATAATTCCCGAGCTGAAAGGCAAGTTCACACGCAAAGCTCTGGGTGGCTGAGCCGGTAAATTAAAATGAACAATTGTCCCTATTCGGACGTAAAGTAGCTTAGAAAGGACACCCAGGGGTGATGAACCGTTCTGATATGATTCGCTCTCTCCTCACGAGAGCACTGTTTATATTGTGCCTGACGCCGATACTTGTCATGTTTTTCAGTAGCGACGCCCGGGCTTATATCGATCCCTCATCGGGATCTTATTTTTTTCAATTTCTTCTGGCCGGGCTGTTGGGTGTCGTCTTTTCAATCAAGATGTTCTGGCGTCGAATAACGGGCTTGTTCAGAAATCAGGACCGCAAGGACGACGCGAAAAATGGGTGAAGATGAACCGGCCGGGACGTTCGGATCGTTTCGCGATCCCTCCGGCTTTGTATTCAGAAGCGGCGGGCAAATCTATCGCCAGATAAATAAAAGCTATCGCGATAATTATGACCTATTGATGAAATCGGGGCTGTATGAACGCCTAGTTTCCGATAGTTTATTAATCCCCCATGAAACGGCAGCTGTCAATTCTCCCGATCCCGAAGCTGCTTATCTGATAATAAAGCCGGAGCGGATTCCCTTTGTTTCGTACCCGTATGAGTGGTGTTTCGGTCAGCTGAAAGACGCCGCCATTCTGACTTTGAAAATCCAGAAAACCGCCCTTGAATATGGCATGAGCCTTAAGGATGCCAGCGTATTTAATATACAGTTTAAAGGCTGTCAACCGGTATTGATCGACACATTGTCGTTTGAAAAATATATCGAGGGTAGACCATGGATCGCCTATCGTCAATTTTGCCAGCATTTTCTGGCACCCCTGGCTTTGATGGCGCACACCGACGTGCGATTGGGATGGCTGTTGGAAAACTATATCGACGGTATCCCGCTTGACCTCGCGGCCAAACTTCTGCCCAAACGAACCAGGTTTTCATTTCCGCTATTGGCCAACATTCATCTGCATGCGCGTACTCTTAAAAAAGCTGCCGGTCGGGAACCGGATTTAAAAAATCGGAAAATGTCAA
Organism: uncultured Ignavibacteriaceae bacterium; assembly: GCA_964569945.1. Classification (GTDB taxonomy): domain Bacteria; phylum Zixibacteria; class MSB-5A5; order GN15; family PGXB01; genus CALAMC01. Next base: position 11,012 of record CAZMWI010000028.1, on the reverse strand, counting down.
AAGCCGCCCTGACGTCTGTAATCGGTAATCTGCAATCGGCCATCGGCGGTCTCAAATGGGAACCGTCACGTTCACTCTGGTCTGATTATTACGATGATAACAATTACGGCAGAGCATCGTTTGACCACAAACTGACGATTATCGAAAAATTCCTGAAAGATATTAATCCTACCGAAGTCTGGGACCTGGGCGCCAATACCGGAGTTTTCAGCAGATTAGCTTCAAAGCAGAAAATTCCGACTGTCACATTTGACCAGGACTATTCGGCGGTCGAAATCAGTTATCGCAGCGCGCGCAAAGACAATGAACAATATCTCCTCCCGTTGGTGATGGAGATCTTTAACCCCAGCGGCGGGACTGGCTGGGAAAATCGGGAACGATTGTCGTTCATCGATCGTGGACCGGCTGATACGGTTCTGGCCCTGGCTTTGATCCACCACATCGCTATCGGCAACAATGTCCCGTTGGAATATATAGCCGGGTTTTTTGCCGGAATCTGCAAAAAGCTTATAATCGAATTCGTCCCGAAGGAGGACTCTCAGGTAAAAAAGATGTTGTCGTCACGAGAGGATATTTTTGGCAACTATGACTATAACGGCTTTCGTTTGGCCTTTGAAAAATATTTCGATATTAAGGAATCGGAAACTATCGACGATACTGCCCGATCGATACATCTGATGATGAAACGGCCATGAAACCAAATAAACTGCTCTGGTTGATTACTCCCACGCTTTACGCCATTTTCCCCGTGCTCTTTTTGTATGCACAGAACATGCACGAAATGAAAAGCGGCGATATGTTCTGGCCGCTTATATTCGTGACACTGGCCACCGTCATTTTGACGGTCGCGATGCGTCTCATCTTCAGAAATCGAATCAAAATCGGTCTGCTCATGACCGTCTGGATTATACTGTTTTTCTCGTACGGTCATTTCGCCAATCTTTTCGGTAAGAACCCCGATGCCGCCTGGGGCATTATTTCGAGGGCGGACAGGATTCTCCTTCCGCTCGGGCTGGTCCTGGCGCTGGCAGCGGGGGCGATTATTTGGCGCATAAAGAAGGACCTGACGACTCCGGTGAAGATGCTGGCTATTCTGGGAGTCGTACTGGTACTTATGCAGGTCGTGCGGATCGTTGCGAGCATAGGGCCACGGGCTACGGATTCAGGCAAGTACGATTATGCCGATTTATCTGCACCGCGAGGTGAACCCGCGCGGGATATTTATTATATCATACTCGACGGTTACGGCCGTCAGGACGTTCTGAAAGAAATATATAATTACGACAATTCAGCCTTTGTCAATTTCCTGCGTAGCAAAGGATTTTTTGTCGCCGATTCAGCTCATTCCAATTACGGACAGACTCTGGAGACAGCAACCTCGGTTCTTAATATGGATTACATACAACATCTCGGCAGGTTCGATCCAAAATCAGATGACCGAAAACCACTTTACGACAGATTCGTGCACAATCAGGTCGCGGGCGCTCTTAAGAATGCCGGATATAAAACTGTCGCCTATGAGACGGGATATTCCCTTACCGAATTAAAACAGGCCGATGATTATATTGTCTCGGAATGGACGTCCAGCGAATTCGGTAATATCTTGCTCGCCACCACTCCCCTGCCGAGACTGCTTGGACGGGTTTTCTCTCCCTATGGAATACACCGTCGACGAATATTGAAAACGCTCGACGCCCTTGCGACAAGGACACCCGGTGACGGTCCCGAATTCGTCTTCGCTCACGTCATCGCGCCACACCCGCCGTTCGTATTCAAAGCCGATGGAGGCGAGGTCGATCCGGAGCGGACTTTCTTCATGGGTGATGGATCGCACTATATCGACGCCGGAGGCAGCGTCGAGGATTATATCGACGGTTATCGCAACCAGGTGCAATTCATTAACAGCCGTGTGACGGGCATTGTCGATCACCTGCTCGAATATCCCGAAGCCAAGCAGCCCATTATAGTCATCATGGGTGACCACGGACCGGGCTCGCAGTTGAGCTGGGTAGGATCGTCGACGACCAATTTAAAAGAACGATTTTCGATTCTGTATGCAATGTACCTTCCGGATTATCACGGCGACCAGTTATCCGACAAGGCCAGTCCGGTCAATACTTTTCGCACGATCTTCAATGGTTATTTCAAGACCGATATGCCGCTGCTCGATGCCAAAAGCTATTACGCCACCTGGAGCGAACCATACGACTTTCAATGCATCAATAAAGATTCCTCGGATCAAATCCATGAATACCTTCTCGGGGTGTACCAAGCCATGTCTCCCAATCAAGTGGAATACCGGCATGTCAGCCATCCCAAAAGACAGGGGACGCAATGCGACAGCGAAGACTGTTTCAGCTTCGACAAAAAGGGACTAACCGTAAAACTGCATAAAATTCTCGAATCGAAGTACGTTGAATACAGTATCGACGACAACGATACATACATGATGTACTTCCGTCTGGACAGTACCATTGTCGGGACCGGAGAAATCGACCGGCATATCATTCCCGGCGGAGGACTGCGGGTCGACCGTGGACGGGTGCCCGATGAAGCCGTACGCCGGGGTTATAATAACATCTTAATCGTTCCTATCGCCGGAGACGGTAAGTACGCCCTGGGGCATATCCTCTTCGCCAACGGAATAAAATAATGATTAAGACCATATGGAAATTTCGCCGGGTGATTATTCACTATTAGCCGAGCGAATGTCGCGCGGCGATATAATTTAAAGCAGGCTTAAGGCATCACCGGCGCTCCGACCACCGGCATACCCATCAACGGCCATATCACCGCAACGAATAATCCCAGGATGACAAGCAGTATCAGGCTGGCAGGAAGTCCGGCCATGAAAAACTCACCGCTCGTAAACTGTTTGCTTTCATATGCAATAGCGTTGGGGGCCGCACCGACCAGGAACAAGAACGGCATCCCGGCCGTGACCAGTGACGCGAACAATATGACCTCAGGCTGCACGCCCATATACGGTGCGAGAAACAGAGCCACCGGCAGTGAGATGGCTATGGCCGCGACGTTCATGATGAGGTTGGTCATCATCAGGACGAACAAAGCGATACCCATAACGAAAATGAACCAGTGGGCCCCTTTCAGAAGGCTCAGCCATTCGACCGCGATCCATTCGGCGGCCCCGGTTTGCCAGAGGCAGAAACCGATGCTCATCGCGCCACCGAACAGGAGGACTATGTTCCATGGAATATTTTCGAGGTCTTCGAGCTTCAATATGTTGAACAGAAAGAACAATATGGTCGAGATGAGAATAATGGCGCTTTTGTTGATGGATACCAGCGGCTCGATCAAATCCTTGGTGCCAATTGTGATGATGGTCAGAAGAACGATTGCTATTGTAATCCACTCGGTGCGTTTCATAGCGCCGAGGTGGCGGTACAATTCGACCGCCCGGTCGCGAAGTCCCGGTATGGTCTTGTGTTCCGGCCTGAAAAATATCATGCACAGTCCCCAGAGGGCAAAGACCATGACGGCGCCTACCGGCAGCATATAATAGCTAAGTTCGAAGAACGAAATCTCTTTACCGGCAATATCGCGGAAAAATCCTATGGCCACCGCGCCACGGGCGGCACCGAGCAGCGTTATGATACTCCCTGCACCGGCCACGAAAGCCATTCCGATGAACAGCCCTTTTCCGAATTTAGTCGGCCGGTCGTCGTCGCTGTACAAGGAGTAGATGGCCATAAGTAACGGAAATATCGCCGCCGCGACCGCCGTGTGGGCCATAACCAGAGTCAAACCCGCCGTCATCACGAAACAGCCCAGATAAATCATGCTCGTCTTTTCGCCGACGATCGAAAGCATTTTGTAGGCCATGCGTTTGGTCAGACCGGTGCTCGTGAAAGCCATCCCGATCACAACCGAACCGACAATAAACCAAACCGATGGATCCATAAAATCACCGAAAGCGATCTTGGCGGGACGAATTAAAAATATTGCCTGAATGACACCGATCAAAATGCCGGTCACGCCGATCGGGACGACTTCGAATACCCACCAGGTCGCGGCCAGAAGAAACAGTCCCAGGGCGGCTTTACCCTCGCGGGTCAGTTCGAAAACCTTACCGGCCGGGTCGACGGCACTCGGCCAGGCCGGTGAAAAATAAACGATAGCAAACAGGACAATCCCGAGCGCCATAAAAAATAGTCTTCGATAATTTATTTTTTTGGGAGCAACCGCCAGTTCCACGGTTTCGGGCATGGGCGGCATGCTGTCCGAGGGTCTCGTTATACGTCTATTATTTTCTTCGGCTTTGCTCATAGTCCACCAAAATTCGCAGTTATTCAGCCATTATTCTTCGAGCAAAATGCCGGCGATCTCATTGAAGGCATCGACCGACCGCACCACACCGACAATCCTGTTATCTTTCATCACAGGCAGCAGGTCTAAATCTTTGCTGATCATCTTATAAATGATTTTGGTAATATGATCGTCGAACTCAACCGTATCCGTGATCGGCTGCATGACGACACTTATCGGCTGCTCGGCCTGTTCCCGAACGGCCTGTGCCACCCGACCGGTGGACAAAACCGTCAAATCCGGGTCGGCCTCAATGTCGAACAGCTGGCGGCGATGCGCCATCGGCATCGTCTTGAGGAAATTCGGCTCCAGACCCCGGAGAATATCCCGCCGACGGGCCACGCCGAGGAGGTGATATTTTTCGTCGAACACGAGCACCGATCGCGGCAGTGATTTTTGGCCATCGACTTCAAGTTCCGATTTTTTGATTTCGGCCACCGCCTGCCGAAGGGTAAACCAATGGGGAATATGCGGGTATTTCTCCAGCGGTATCATCATGTCCCCGGCTCTTCTGGTTGGCATAGCTCTCTCCGTTATCTAAAAATAATATTTCAAATTATGGAAAACAGCCCCTCCCGATCAAGATACAAACAAATTTGCGTTGGCACTCCGAGACGACCCAATACACATCGCTCCGTTTCAAATATTGCGAAATAATAAAGTCAGGATAAATGATTTGTCAAGTAAAGCCGGCAGGATTGGCTAAAGATTCGGACGATTCTTACTTGGAGACGGATTTCTGAATCTTGCGCGGGATTCCATCGAGAGTTTCCCGCACGGCCCGACCGATGTCCTTACGGGTGTAAGGTTTTTTAATATATCGGCCGGCACCCAGTTCGAGGGTTTTTTCGACGCGATCGGTGGCCGAAAAACCGCTGACTATCACGGCTTTCTGTGCGGGATGAATTTTCAAAATCTCGCTGTAGGTTTTGAGCCCGTCGAAGTCTTTTTCCATAATCATGTCCAGAATTACGAGATCGGCGTTGCTTGTTTTCAAAAACTCCACCGCGGCGCGCCCGCTGGATACCGCCGTCACTTCGTAGCCCAGGGTAGTCAGCAGGGCGGTGGCAACTTCTCTTTGCTCATGAGAATCATCGACCACCAGCAGCTTTTCGGTTCCACTGAAGTCGTCCACGACCTCTTCGACCAGCACCGCCTCGCGATTTGTCACCGGGAAATACATGACAAACTCGGCGCCTTTCCCGGGTTCGGAAAATACGTCATAGTAGCCGCAGTGATCCTTGACAATCCCGTAAACGACCGAAAGACCCAGGCCGCTGCCGCTGGTGCCCATCTTTTTCTTGGAATAGTACGGCTCAAATATTTTTTCCAGATCAACTTTTTCGATTCCCGGACCGTTATCCTTGACGCTGAAAACCATATATTCACCCGGATGTATGCGGTCATGTCCGCCGCGTAAACGCGTCAAATATTCTCGGCCCGTGGTAATGCTTACTTCACCGCCCGCCGGCAGGGCATCGAAGGCATTGACTATAAGATTCATTATGGCTTTGGACAAATGTGCCGATGAACCCAGGATCAGGCAATTTGTATCGTCGAGACCGATATTTAATTTTATGCCGGGATTGTTTTCAATCATTTTGGCGGCGGCAGGAGAATCGAGATAGCTTCGAACGACTTCATTCAGGTCAAGCGGTTCCATTTCGTACCGCCCCCGACGAGCCAGGGACAACAAATCCTGGATGACATCGGCGGCATCCTTGGCCGACCGGCCCATCCGGATTATCTGTTGCCGGACGGGACTGTCTTCGGGAAGCTTTCTCAATATCAAATCGGGATATCCCACCAGAGGCCCGAGCATATTGTTTAGATCGTGGGCCACGCCCCCCGCCAATATGCCCAGTGATTCCATGCGGCGAGCCCGTTCGAGTTTTTCCTTCAACTGGTTTTTCTGCCGGTCGGACTGCACCTTTTCGGTAACGTCGCGGAAACTCCACACTCGACCGCCGATTTCCCCGTCTCTTATCAGAGGGCAGGAATATCGGTCGAAAACGCGTTCATCTTTGAAATACAGCGTATCGATATCGGTGTCTTGTGACTTGTAAAGACGGCGCACTTTATCGACAAAAAGCTGGGGATCCTGCAACTGGTCCAGCACGAAATCAAGGAATTTTTCATCATCGTGTGTTTCCAGAAGTTCCTGAGGTATTCGCCACATCTCCGCGAAATTTTTATTGGCGTAAAGAGTATTCCCTTGATCGTTCACGACCAGGATGCCGTCGGCGGTCGACTCGATGGTTGATCTCAAAATATCGGCACTATTCTTTATGGCCTTCTCAGCGGCGTTTCTTTCGGTGATGTCCCTGACAATCGCCAGCAGAAATTCCTCGCCGTCGAGTTCCATGCGGTTCAAACTAACTTCGGCGTCGAACGGCGTGCCGTCATAATAGCAATGAGTCCATTCGAAAAACTGAGGTCTCCCTGCGAGGGTTGCCTTGATTTTTTCCAGGGCTTTTTCTTTAGACGGCCTTCCGTCGGGCTGGAATTCGGGAGAGAATTTGTACGGCGGCTGCCCGATGATTTGTTCGCGGGTGCAATTGAAGACCCGCAAGGTCGATTCGTTGCAATCTATGAATTTGTCACCCGTCATCAGGAAGATGGCGTCCTCGGTCATATTAAATAAGGTTCGATATTTTGTTTCTTTTTCGCGCAATGCCTCCTCGGTGCGGCGGCGGACAGACAGCTCCTCATTGAGCTTTTCGGCCCATTCTGCAACAACTTTCTGCGCGCGTATCAATTCGGAATCGCGCTCCTGTATTTGCGACAACATCTCATTGAAGCTGTGCACCAGCAACCCGATTTCATCATTGTTTTTCTTGGGGGCTCGGATTGAGTAATCCTGACTTTCCGATATGGCCCGGGCCATCGATGATAATTTCACGATCGGGTTCGTAACCAAACGACGAATCAGATAAGCCACCATTAATGCCACGATTATTCCGATAGCCATAAAGGCAATGGTAATATTCAGTTGGCCCATAAGCTGATTATTCAAGTCATCCAGGCTGGCGTGAACATACAACAACCCCTTCTTATTTCCATCGTTTGACAGCCGTTCGTAGACATCAAGATATTCATCGTCGAAATATTGCCCACTGTCATGAATGGGGGCAAACATAGCCGGATCTTTAGCATCAACCCCAAACGACGCAATTGCTCTGCTTTCATTATCGTACAGTACGGCGGCAATTATATTAGCCTCTATTTTCAGACGTGAAAGCTCGCGCTGAGCCGCTCCGGCGTCTTCATTTTCCAGCTCATCAAGGGTATTGTTACCGACAATCGTCGCCAGATCGCACACTTTGCCGACCATTTCGGTGCGCAGATTATTATAATCATAAATGATGAAAACGACACAAGCCAGAAGCAGCATCATTCCTGAGAATGTCAGGACCAGCAGTGTCAGTTTTTTATCAATAGAGATGTCCCTAAGTGATTGGAACATGGTTTTTCCATTCAGCCCCAGGTAATTAATATGTACAGATTGACAATCTCAAATTTCCAGGGGCATTGATTGCGTCCAAAATATCTCCGGCCTATATCTTTTCCTATAAATGTCGGCAATATTCGAGTTTTGCTGACCCAAAATTGTCCGAAATTGCGAGGCCCGATAAACTTATCGAAAATCCGGTGTTCAATATTTGAACAGCTCAATTTTGTGAATTCGCATTATTCCTAATGAGACCTTCGCTTGATGTCGATAATTATTAAAAGCATCGACGACCCTCTGGCGTCGTTTTCAACAAGAACCCAACCTGGAGGACATTATGTACGATCCCGGTTATTCGAGTGGAGCCTACGGCCTGTTTTTCTGGCTGATTCTTTTCGGTCTCTGGTTTTATTTCGGCTTTGCTCAATACAAAATCGCCAAGCAGATTGGCCACAGCAATCCGTGGTACTCATTCATCCCGATCTTGAACTTCATTCAGCTTATTCAACTAGCCAACAAACCGCTATGGTGGTTTTTTATCTGCCTGATTCCGTTTGTCAACATCGTTGCCATCGCCTGGCTTTGGATGGAAACCGCCAAGAATTGCGGTAAATCTCCTTTGTGGGGATTTTTGGTCATAATTCCGTTCATCAATCTCGTCGCCATTGGTATTTTGGGATTTACGTCCGGCAGTTACCCGCCTCCGGATAATTATTCCAAGCCCCCGGCGTACGAAAGAGAAAAGGTTTCTTAACCGCTCGGTCATATCTTTATTTATAGCCGCCTGAATTCTCGGGCGGCTATTTTTTTAATTTGAATCTTGACTAAAAGCACCTCTATCATTTATAATTGGTTCATACGATGCGGTGTCGCCCGCGGTGGGCGGAGAATAGGGAAAACGGTGCAAGTCCGTTGCAGCCCCGCTACTGTAAGAGGCTACCGATCAGGCATCAGGCCACTTGCCGCAAGCCGGCAGGGAAGGCGCCTGAAAGGGATCGATGCCGAAGCCAGGAGACCTGCCGTATCAAAATCGAAGTCGTTGCCGTCAGCGCGGGCTGACCGGAAACTATCGGACGCGCCGCCGGCAACTCGCGGAGTTGGTTGTGCGGCTTATTTTTCAGCCATCGCTCCGCTATGTTCGAACGCGCGCGACGGGATCGCAGTCGAACGTAGCAACCGGCAAAAAACCTGCCCCAACATTTATTCCAATTTTGGCGCTTTTGGTCTTGTGCCTGGCACCGGCTTTACATGCTGCGTCTAATACAAAAGTCGAGGGATATATCAGCGATGTGGCTACCGGGCTGCCCGTAATAGCCGCCACCGTCGCGCTTGATAATACCGAGTTCGGGACCTTGTCTGATAATCGGGGTAATTTTAATCTGGAAAATATCCCGCCCGGGAAGTACGATCTGATAGTCTCGTCGGTTGGATATAAGACATATCGTGAAAACAATATCGCAATCTCGCCGGACATGCCTTTGCGTATTAATATCGAATTGACGCCTGTTGTCTATTTGTTGCCATCATTAAAGGTGCATGGGGAGAGAATCAAAATGTCCGACGTCGGGGCGACCATCATCGACAAACAAACCATTACCGAATCGCACGCTTCTTCGCTGGCCGATCTTCTCGCCGACGTGGAGGGAGTGCAGATCGAGACGGGAGGGCCAGCGGGCGGCCGGTCCGAAGTTAAAATTCGCGGTAGCAAATCAAATGACGTGCTGGTATTGCTCGACGGTCAACGGATCAACGGGCCGTCCGAGGGATCGGCCGATCTCAACAGCATTCCGCTCGATATGGTGGAACGGATCGAAATTCTCAAGGGTGGCGCATCGGCTGTCTACGGACCCGACGCGCTGTCAGGTGCGATTAATATAATTACCCAGAGCCCGGCGCTGGTAAGGGCCTCGAATATCTCCTTCAGCCGCGATTGGGGATCATGGGATTCTGATAAATACAAAGCCGGGCTACAAAGCGATTTTCTCGACAACAGGCTGTCCACCAAACTATCATTTTCCAAATCACGATCGGAAGGTGATTTCCCTTACTCATATGCAGTACAACCGCAGAACATAGTTTATCAGGGACAAAGACACAATAGCGGTTATGATAAGTACGATTATTTCCTGTCGGGAAGATATTTATTGGCTCAAAACCGGACGGTCAGGTTTTCCGGACAGTACTATCGGAACCGCCACGGCCTGCCAGGTGCGGTATCGCAGCCGAGCCTGACTGCTTATGGTATAGACAATCGTCTGATAGGTACAATCACGTTGGACATGAGAGGCGACAGCTTGCAAGGGCTTAGCCTTACCGCCGGCTTTACGCGGCTGGAGCAGAATTTTGTCGAGTCTAACACCAGCCTCCCTCCCCCGCTGCGTTTCCATAATCGATATATCGACAACATCTACGACCTGCACTATCTGCATAAGATTCTTCTTCCGGGCCGGACAGAAACGCAAATCGGCGGACAGGTACGACATGAAATCCTCGACCATAAAGATTTCTACGCACCGATCTTTTCCATGAACAAATCGACCCGCAATGATTTAGGAATGTATGTATCATCGGCTCGCTCGATTGCTATCCCGCTGTTCGGCATCGTCGACCATGCTTCCATTAGCGGCGCCATGCGCTATGATATTTCCCGCACCATCAAAGACTCGACTTCGGTGCGCGATACGGTTACAAGCAACGGCACGGAATACCTGTCTCCCCGGCTGTCTGCTGCAATTGGTAAGAGCGGTACATTCGGATATTCCGTTACAGGTTCTTATGGCCGGTCACTTAAAATTCCGCCAATCAATGCCCTGTTCTGGCAGGGGGATGCCGTCTCGGGCGGCAATCCCGGCTTAAAGCCTGAAAAATCCGAACAAAACGAGTTAGGGTTCAAATTCTCTTATGAAAGCGAATTACTTCATCTGTCATCGGGCGTAACCTGGTTCGACAACAAGATCGAAGATATTATCGTCTGGATGCCGCTGTACGGCGGCTGGCGGCCGGTCAATCGCAATTCCGCCCGCATCACCGGCCACGATGATTTCATCATGATCGGTTTGTTTGATGATAAAGTGCATTTCGACTATAAAAACACCGGCACCAAGCCGCTCAACAAAACACCGGGGCATAACTCGTACGATAAAGATCTGCCGTTTTCACCGCGCTATATATCGTCATATTCGTTATCGCTTGATCTTGATTATCTTTATGGGTCTTACACCATCCGCAAATCCGG
>CAZMWI010000027.1:0-24018 GCA_964569945.1 uncultured Ignavibacteriaceae bacterium | reverse complement strand
CGGCAGTACACACCGCCTCGCAGGTCAACAAGACTTTGCCGACGGGCGAGCGGTACGAAGCACCGGCGGTGCGTTTTGTCCTTCCCGAGAATTTCAAAGAAGGTGTCGTGCGTCCGGGCCATACTATAACTCTTCACATGGAGCCGGATCATCTCGGTTCGGTTCGTCTGACGCTGACGTCGCATCACGATGCCCTGATCGGGCGGGTTGTGGTCGACAGTCCGGCCGCCAAAATGGCCGTGGAATCCAACCTTCACGTGCTGCAAAACCAGCTGTCCAGCGAAGGACTGAATCTGCAGCAGTTCCAGGTATCGGTCGGAGGCGGGCAGACCCAGCAGTTCACCCATGGCAACATGCCTCACGGGCATCAGTCGACGGGTGCGAATATGTCAACGTCCGAGCAAGTCGGAACATCACCGACAGCCGCTCAGACTTCTTTCTATGGAGGTCGCAGCGGATATGTCAATGCCGGTGGAGTCAACTGGCTGGCTTAGGAGGATATTATGTCTGAAGTAAACAGTGTAACCAACGCCGCGAGCAGCATTTTCACCAATGCCGCCACCGACACGCTCGGCAAGGATGACTTCCTCCAGCTGCTGGTCACGAAAATGACCAACCAGGACCCCCTGGAGCCGATGAAGGATGAACAGTTCATTGCCGAGCTGGCGCAGTTCTCGCAGTTGGAACAGACCTATAACATGAATCGGCTTTTGCAGAATTCCTCGAATATGGACTATCTGCAAATGCAAACGATCAACAACACCATGGCGACCAATCTTATCGGGAAAGATATAAAGGCGTCGTATAACAGCGTCTATCTCGGTGACAGCGATTCGTCTGATATCAACTTTTCGACTGATGAATACGCCAAGGAAATCAAGGTAACGATTACCAACAGCGACGGTAACGTCGTGCGAACGTTGACCGCCGAGAGCGTCGCACCCGGCGACAACACCGTCACCTGGGACGGACGTGACGAAAACGGCAACCGCCTCGCTTCGGACGTCTATTCGGTCTCGATTGAAGCCACGGATGCCAACGGTGACGATTTCACGCCGTCAACGTACGTTCAGGGTATGGTCGACGGAGTCGTGTACCGCGACGGTGCGGCGATGCTAATGGTCAACGGAATGGAAATCTCTCTGGCCAACGTCGAGCAGATTCTCGATGGAGGCGTGGCCGCCAACTCAGAAGAGGCCGGCGGTTAAGCCGGAAAGGAAAAAAGATGAGAATAGGGGAATTCAATTCACAGGTCAACCTGCTGGAGATCGCCTCGCGATCGCAAGGGGGGGCGACCGCGGCGGAAGAAAAGAAAGCGTCGTTCAAAGATGCTTTTTCGAAAGAGATGGCGCGGTCGGCCGACGTGAACTTTTCCAGGCACGCCCAGGCGCGGCTGTTTTCGCGCGGGATTACGATGTCCGACCAGAAGCTGAATCAACTTTCACAGGCTATGGACAAAGCGGCGTCGAAAGGATCGCGAGAAACGCTGATTCTCGACGACGACGCGGCGTACGTGGCATCGGTCGAAAATCGCACGATCATAACGGCTTTCGGGCGCGAGAATTTGAGAGAAGGAGTCATCACCTCGATTGACTCAGCCATCATTTTGTAAAGAATATAGTAATGAAAGTAAACGTTAACATTGACCGTAAGACTGGACCCCGTAATGAGACGGGGAGGTCTTGCCGTACATTTATGGAGGTAAGCCTGCCATGATGGGTTCGCTTTATGCAGGGGTTTCGGGACTAAGAAACCATCAAATGAAAATGGATGTCATCGGTAATAACATTGCCAACGTCAACACCATCGGCTTTAAATCGGGCCGCGTCACTTTTCGGGAAGCACTCGTGCAAACCATAAGGGGCGCCGGGCGACCGACCGCCATATCAGGCGGAACCAATCCGATTCAGATCGGTCTTGGTATGAACGCTGCTACCGTCGACAATATTTTCGAACAGGGCGGTCTCGAACTGACCGGCCAAATTACAGATATGGCTATTCAGGGTTCCGGGTTCTTCGTCCTGTCAGACGGATCCGGACGTTTCTATACCCGTGCCGGATCATTCAACTTCGACGCCAATTCATACCTCGTCGATCCGTCGTCGGGTTATTTCGTGCAAGGACGTATGGCCGATGCCGGTGGTAATATCCTGTCGTCGGCGACGACGGGTAATATTCGTCTGCCATTCGGCCAGCAGGATCCGCCGAAAGAAACAGAACAGATCAAATTCGGTAATAACATCGATTCTACCGCTACTGATGCCTTTTCTCACCTGGAATCGTCAGGGACGACCGGAATAGATGCCGTGCAGGGCAAGGCCTCCAATGGTGCCGGCGGCATTCACACCTTAACGATTACCGGTAACCAGGCGACCAGATCGACCAATACCGGAGCTAATATTACAGGTGCCCCATTGACACCTAATATGACTCTGGGTGATCTGGGCATCACTGACACAACCGGTTTCTTGTTGGGTGTAGACAATGGGCCTGCCGAAGAGATAATGGGTTTGGACCTTAATTCGAAAATAAGTGATCTGATCAACGCCATTAACTCCGTCAGTGGTTGTGAAGCGTCTTTGAGTGCAGGTGGTGAGATACAGATAACCCGTACAAGAGCCGGCGATGGCAGCAACTACAATATTTTGACGTCACAAGCCATCAATTCCGGTGGAAATTTGAATATTGTTGGCGCCGTATTCGGTGCGGCCGACGGTACTACATTCAACGTTGACAGCGGCACCGATAATACATTTACATGCGTCGACAGTTTTACTTCGACGGCCGGATCAACATATCCCAACGAACTTTTGGATATAGTCGTCGATGACGAAACCGGCCTTGCGAAGGGTATCAGCGGCCTTGGTGGCGGCAATGACGTTACTATCAAGAGCTTTTCCGGTATTTCGGCCGGCACATGTATAATAACCACAGACGATACCATTCACGCCACGTCGATAACGGTGTATGATACTCAGGGCGGCAAACATACTCTGACCATTGATTTCATACGTACTGCCAGTCCCAACGAATGGCGCTGGGAAGCCGGAACTATGGGCAGTGAAGTTATTCGCGGCGGCGGCTCGGGCCGGGTGAATTTCAACCCGGACGGCTCACTATTATCATTTGAATTCGACGGCGCGGCATCGCGCATGACGATCGACCCCAATAACGGTGCCGATACCATGAGTATTTCGGTGGATGCCGGCACGGCCGGTGCCTATGATGGTCTAACGAGTTTTGAGGCCCCACACACCGCCTCGATTTTACAGCAGGATGGTTATGGTCTGGGTATTCTGGATCGAATCACAATCGATACGTCCGGCAATATCAATGGTATTTTCACCAATGGCATCAGCCGCGTGCTGGCTCAAATAGTACTGGCCGATTTCAACAACCGGGCCGGTTTGCTCAAGGGTGGCCAGTCGTTGTACATCGCGTCGGCCAACTCCGGTCCTGCCATTGAAGGTATCGCGGGGCAAACCATTTCCGGAACGATTTCCTCCGGCGCGCTGGAATCATCGTCGGTCGATATCGCCCAGGAATTCACCAGCATGATAACCGCCCAGCGCGGATTTCAGGCCAATGCCCGAATCATCACGACTTCGGACACGATGCTTGACGAGCTGGTTAACTTAAAGAGATAAGGTAAAGTCACATGATTAAAGTGACAAAACTGAATAACGATGAGATTGTAGTGAACGCCGACCTGATCGAATTTGTCGAGGCTAATCCGGATACGATTATCAGCCTCATCAGCGGCAAGAAGATCATGGTCAAAGAATCACCCCAGGAGATTATTAAGAGGACGGCGGCTTACCGCCGACTCTCCTGGGGAATCGATCTCAAACAGGTTAAAGAAGCTAACGAGAATTATTAGCAAGGAGCGGATATGCCCCCGGAAAACGAAAAGAATAACCCGGAAGCAACCACCATCGAAGAGAAGGCGGCACCCAGGAAGAAAAAGGGTCTGCCCCCTATTGTGTTGTATGTCATCATCGCCGTGGTGATGGTGGGTGTCGGTGTCACGGTCGGAACGAAGTTCATGGGCGGAGCCAATCCTGCCGATGGTGAAGCCGCCAGGGAAGAAACAGCCAAAACCGAAAAGAAAGATCACAAGGCGGGTGAACCGACCGAACTGTTCATGGTCAACGACCTGGTCGTCAATCCGGCCGGTACCGAGGGAACTCGTTTTCTTTCGGCTTCGATCGGTCTGGAGACGTACTCCAAAGAAACCCTGGATCTGATGGAAAAGAGAGAACCGCTCGTGCGCGATGCTCTTATTACGATTCTGGGTTCCAAGACGATCGACCAGCTGTCCGATCCGAAACAGAAAGAAATTATCCGCTTTCAGATCAAGAAACGCACGGAGCAGCTTTTGCACGTCGATGATCTGTCGGCGGTGTATTTCACCCAGTTCATTTTGCAATAGGTAAACGAGGATAAGGTTGTGGCTAAAATACTGACACAGGAAGAAATCGATGCCCTGCTGAATACGGTCAGCTCCAGTGAACCGGAAAAGACCGAAGACCCGGGGCGGTCGGAGCATATCCGGTCGGTCGTCACCTACGATTTCAAACACCCCAACCGGGTGTCCAAGGATCAGGTGCGAACGCTGGAAAATATGCACGACAACTTCGCCGGACATATCGGATCGACTCTGTCGGCTATGCTTCGTATGATGGTCGACGTGGACCTGATCTCGGTCGATCAGATCAACTACAGTGAGTACATCATGTCGCTCGTTTCGCCGTCCTGTACTTATACTTTTTCGGCCAAGCCGCTTGAAGGCTTGTGTGTCATGGATTTCAGCCCGACCCTCGCCTTTGCCTTCATCGACCGGATGTTCGGCGGTGGAGAGAAGGTTCTCGAGGTTGAACGCGAACTGACCGGAATAGAAAAATCGGCCATGTCCCGTATCACCCGGCGTATATACAACGATCTGGGCGAATCGTGGAAGAACATGGTGCCGATAGAAATCGAACACAAATCGTTCGAGACCAACCCGCAGTTCGTGCAGGTGGTTCCGGCCGGGGAGACAGTCATTGTTGTGTCGCTTCAGCTCAAGCTGTTCAGCACGACCGGGCTGTTGACAATTTGTTACCCGTATGTTTCACTCGAGTCAATTCTCGGCAAACTTTCGGCACAGAACTGGATCGACGCCACCAAACGTAAAAACCTCGAAAGCAATAAAGAAATGAATCGCGAGAATATCCGCGAGGTTGCCATGGAGCTGCAATTGATCCTGGCCCATTCCAAACTGAAAATGAGAGATTTTATCAATTTGAAAATCGGAGACGTTATTACTACCGAGCAAAAGATAAACGCGGAAGTCGAGATGAAGGTCGGCAGCAGGCTTAAATATTTCTGCCGTCCGGGCTTGCACGGTAAACGCCGGGCCGCCCAGATCAAGTCGCTCAATCCGGTTTTAGGTAAGGAGTAAAGGTTCATGGATGAAGAAAAAAATATAAACGAACAATCGGAAGAAAGCCCGCCCGCAAACGAGCAGGCCGCCGAGGGGCAGGAAGTCGACGTCGCTGAAGCCGTCGAAAGCGCTCCCGCCTCCGATGATTTGCTCGGCGCTGAAGACGCTTTGAATTCCGATGACGGTGCTCACGCCGCCGAAGATGCCGACAGTGCGCCGAGCGATGCCGAGATGCTTTCGCAGGATGCCATCGACGACGCCCTTCAGGGTTACTCGCAGAGTAATGATGCCGATCCGGATGTAACCGGCATGGGTGCGGGTGACGATCCGGTCGTCAGGCAGGCTGATTTTCAGCAACTGTCCGATGCGACCGGCGAGAAGTCCAGCCGCAATATCGACCTGCTGATGGATGTCGATCTCCCGGTGTCGATCGAGCTCGGCAAAACCCGCATGAATGTGTCGGATATTCTGTCGCTCGGTCCGGGGTCCGTGATCGAACTTGACAAACTGGTCGGTGAACCGGTCGATCTTCTGGTCAACAGCAAGTGCGTGGCCCGCGGTGAAGTGGTCGTCGTCGACGAAAACTTCGGCTTGCGTATTACACAGTTGGTGTCGCCGGAAGAAAGGATTAAAAACCTGCAATGAACCAGACCGCCAAAAAAGCACTGATCAGCGCCCTGGTTCTGATCTTTCTCTCGGCCGGATTGGTCCTGACCGGTATGGGCAGCGACAAATCCCAAAAGGACCTTCCGCTCACGCAGTCTCCCGGTTTAACCGAAACCTCGGGGACTCAGGCCGATATTTCGCCATTTACCGACGGCGGATCGATGACCGGACCGTTGTTGAAACTGGTCTTTGCTCTTGGTGTCGTGATTGCGGCGATTTATGGGTTTCTGTACCTGCTCCGAAAAATGATGGGGCAGAAGCACTCCGGTAACCGGGCCAACCAGTTGATCGAAGTGATCGAGACAACATATATAGCGCAAAAAAGATCGGTCTCGGTGATACGCTTTCACAATAAAGCCATCCTTGTAGGGATATGCGATGGCTCGATTCAGCGCCTGGGCGAACTGAGCGCCGAAGAAACCGCCGCGGTTTTATCGGAAAAGGCCGAAGTGAGCGGTACCGGCAAGTTCGCAGGAGTGCTGAGCGAAGCGAAGACCCGGCTGAAAAGCTGGAATATGGCGCGAATTTTGACCAAAGGCGCGGCAGGGGACGTGGAATCCCCGCAGACGATTTAACAATTGAATATTTGCGGACAGGACGTCCGCACAAATAGGATTTTAGGATTTCATAGGATATGAAAAAGACAGCTACAATACTGATCTATCTGGCCCTGATTCTCGCCGTGGCTTCCGCCATAGGTCAAGCTCAGACTATACCCAAGCTTTCCGTCGAAGTCGGCAAGTCCGATGACGCCAAAGATCTTTCAGTCACTCTTCAGATTGTACTATTAATGACTGTCCTGACTCTGGCGCCGTCGATCATTCTGATGGTGACGTCATTCATCCGGTTGGTGGTCGTCCTGGGCTTTTTGAGACAGGCTATGGGTACACAGCAGCTTCCACCCAACCAGTTGTTGCTGTCACTGGCATTGATTCTGACGTTTTTCATAATAAGTCCGGCTGTAACTCAGGGGTACAACGAAGGTTTGAAACCGTACCTCGACGGTACGATAACCAAAGAAGAGGCTCTCGAAAAGGGCACCGCACCGTTCAAGAAATTCATGCTGGCTCAAACCCGGGAGAAAGACCTGGCTTTGTTTATCAGCCTGTCCGATTCCGAACGTCCGGCGACGAGAGAAGACGTATCGTTCACGGTCCTTATCCCGGCTTTCGTGCTGTCCGAGCTTCGCACCGGTTTCCAGATCGCGTTTTTGATTTTCGTCCCGTTTCTGGTGATTGACATGATCGTGGCGTCGGTACTTATGTCGATGGGTATGATGATGCTGCCACCCATCATGGTGTCGCTCCCGTTCAAGATACTTTTGTTTGTTATGGTCGACGGCTGGTATTTGCTGGTCAAATCTCTGGTCGAATCGTTTTATTAATAGGGGATAGTTTATGTCCGCAGAAATGGTTGTAATGCTCGGTCGGGAGGCGATTGTCGCCATGCTGACGGCGTCGGCTCCGATGTTAATCGCCGGTCTGGTGGTCGGTTTGTTGATTTCGATTCTTCAGGCGATCACCCAGATCAATGAAATGACCCTGACCTTTATCCCCAAAATCGTCGCAGTGGCGCTGGCTTTGTTAATCTTCCTGCCGTGGATAATAAACCTGCTGGTTTCCTTCACCGTCCGTTTCTACGGAATGATCCCAAGTCTATAAATTCCATGCTGTTGAAAAACTTTCCAACCGACTGGTCAAATATTTCTCAGTTGAACAGACAATCGAAATTTGGTGATCTTTCACGCCGTCTTAAGTAGCTGATTCTCAATAACATAACGAATTCAAAGAAGCCTGCGGGCTTTGGCACAGAGCTTGATTTAAGTCTTGACGACAAACCCGTACTATAGGTAAAAAAGATTGTTTGAATTCGTTACATACGGCGCAGAAAAACTTCAAATTTTCCTGATGGTTTCGATCCGGGCGGCCGGGATGTTCGTCATGGCCCCGGTCCTCGGCGACAAAGCCATCCCCCCGATGATCAAAGCCGGATTCGCCATTTTACTGGCGATCGTTTTAATTCCGGTCGCGTCCCAGGTGACCCCTCCGCCGGTCGATTCGACCTGGCAGCTGATTTTGTTTGCCATCAAGGAATTCCTGGTCGGGGCGATCATCGGCCTGTTTTTCACTCTGTTATTTGTCGGGGTGCGCATGGCCGGGGATATTGTCGGGTATCAGATCGGCCTGATGATGGCCAACATCATGGACCCGAACACCAATTCACAGCACTCGATGGTCAGCGAATTTTATTATCTGCTGGCCGTTTTGATATTTCTGGCAATCGACGGTCATCAGGCGATCATCTCCGCCCTGGCCGACAGTTTCAAGCTGATTCCTATCGGGACGTTCACCTCCGACGGCACACTTGGTGAGCAGCTGATTCGTTTCACCGCCCACACGTTTATCATCGGATTGAAAGTCGGTGCGCCCGTTATTGTGACCCTGTTTATGACCAGTGTCGCGCTGGGTGTCGTGGCGAGGACGGTCCCGCAGATGAACATCTTCCTGGTCGGTATCCCGCTGAAGATCATCGTCGGGTTTGCCGTCATGGCGGTCGCCCTGCCGATCACCAAGTATGTCATTGTCAATTCACTTAATTATCTGAACGGAAGCGTTCTCGGCCTGATGCAAGGCGCCGGGGCGCATTAATGGAATATTATGGCTGAAGATCAATTTCAGGAAAGAACCGAGAAAGCAACACCGCGAAAGCGGCGCAAAGCACGCGAGGAAGGACGGGTCGCTCGCTCCAACGAGCTCAATTCGGCCGTCATTCTTTGCTTTGGTGCTTTGGCTTTGTACCTGATCGGACCCAGCATGATCAGCGGGCTTAAGGCATTTATGATCCAGTCGTTTACCGATGCACCCAAAATAAGTGTAACCAATGATTCGCTGGCGGCGCTGCTGTCGAACCGAACACTCTCGTTCTTCCTGATATTGACTCCGTTTCTGGCGGTGCTGGCAGTAGTAGCCTACGGTGTCAACGTCCTTCAGGTCGGTGTCATGTTCACGACCAAACCGCTCGAGCCGAAAGCCGACCGGTTCAATTTGGCTAACGGTATCAAGCGCATCATTTCGGTCCGTTCGTTGGTGCAGCTCGTGCGCGATGTCGCCAAGCTGTTGTTGATCGGAGTGGTCGGATACTGGGCGATTACAGGTAATCTGGATACGATTTATCATCTGTCTGACACGTCACCCGAAGTCATCGCGACCGCTATCGGGCGTATTGCGCTGACGACGACGCTGCAGATTGGCGGAGTGATCCTGCTTTTGGCGCTGTTCGACTACGCTTATCAGAAGTACGATTTCGAGAAAAATATCCGCATGTCCAAGCAGGACATCCGCGAGGAAATGAAAGATACCGAGGGCAACCCGCAGATAAAGGCCCGGGTTCGCCAGTTGCAGCGCGAAATGTCGCGCAAGCGCATGATGCGCGAAATTCCCGAAGCCGACGTGGTCGTCACCAACCCGACTCATATCGCGGTGGCTCTCAAGTACAAGCCGGAACAGATGGATGCCCCTCTGGTGGTGGCCAAAGGTCAGCGGTTGATTGCGGAGAAGATAAAAGAAATCGCCAGAATGGCCGGGGTCCCGGTCGTGGAAAACAAGCCTCTGGCGAGGGCTCTTTTCAAAATGTGTGACATCGGTTCACGAGTCCCGTCCGATCTGTACCGGGCCGTGGCCGAAGTGCTGGCGTACGTATATAGACTCAAAGGTCATGAGGTTCGATGATGGCAGCCGATTCCGCTACATCACTATTGGGTACGCTTAACAAGCGCAGCGATATAATCCTCGCGCTGGGCGTTATCGGTATTATCGGCGTTCTGGTTATACCCGTGCCGCCGGGATTTCTCGATTTCGCGCTGGCTTTCAATATCACTTTCTCGCTGGTGATATTGCTTTCAACTTTGTATATACGCAGCCCGCTCGACCTCTCGGTCTTTCCGGGCATGCTCCTGATAGTTACATTGATGCGTCTGGCGCTGAACGTCGCCTCGACCCGTCTGATTTTGAGCACCGGTTATGCCGGTGAGGTAATTAATTCTTTCGGTAATTTTGTCGTCCGCGGCAATTATGTCGTCGGTTTTATCATTTTCGTCATTCTGGTCATCATACAGTTCGTCGTCATAACGAAAGGCGCAGGAAGAATTTCCGAAGTCGCCGCCCGGTTCACCCTGGACGCCATGCCGGGCAAGCAGATGGCTATCGACGCCGACCTCAATGCCGGACTGATCAACGACGAAGAAGCCAAGACACGCCGTCAGGACATCGCACATGAAGCGGATTTTTACGGCGCTATGGACGGTGCTTCCAAGTTCGTGCGCGGTGACGCTATCGCCGGTATTCTCATCACGATGATCAACATCATCGGCGGTATTGTCATCGGCATCATGATGCAGGGCAAGACGGTCAGCGAATCGCTGCACACGTACACTCTGTTGTCGGTCGGTGACGGTCTGGTCACCCAGATACCGGCTCTTATCGTGTCCACGGCGGCCGGTATAATCGTGACCCGCGCGGCTTCGGATGACAACATGGGCAGCGATTTGACCCGTCAGCTTCTCAAGCAGCCTCGTGCCATTATGGTCGCGGCCGGAATGCTGGTCGCGTTCGGTGTCGTACCCGGTATGCCGACCGTTCCATTCATGCTTCTTGGTCTGGCAGTCGGTACCGTCGGATATTTGACCAATGAAAGCCTGAAGAAACAAAAGCAGGATGAAAGAAAAGAAAAGGCCGCTAAAGACAATGCACCTCTCGAAGAACGCACCGAAGATCTTCTCAAAATAGATCAATTGGAACTTGAAATCGGCTATGGATTAATTCCGCTGGTCGACGAAAAACAGGGCGGGGATTTGCTCACTCGAATATCGTCGATCCGCAAACAGATGGCCGGGGATATGGGCATAATCGTCCCGCCGATACGAATCCGCGACAATATCCGGCTCAATCCCAATCAGTATCGAGTGAAGGTTAAAGGCATAGAGGTGGCTCGCTTCGAATTAATGCCGGACCACGTACTGGCGATCAATCCGGGCAATATCGAAGAATCAATCGATGGTTTCGATGCGATCGAGCCGGCTTTCCAGCTTAAAGCCCGCTGGATAATAGCGGATCTTAAAGACATTGCCGAGGGTCAGGGATACACCGTGGTCGAACCGAGCGCCGTCGTGGCGACGCATCTGACCGAACTTATCAGGACCCATTCGTCCGAACTGTTGAGCCGTCAGGATGTATCGCACCTGCTTGAAACGCTCAAGGAAGATTATCCATCGCTGGTGGATGACGTCGTTCCCGGCGTCGTTCCGCTTTCGGTCGTGCAGAAAGTGCTGCAGGCGCTTCTGTCCGAGCGCATCCCGATTCGTAACCTGCCGACTATCATGGAAGCGATCGCGGATAATTATCAGTCCACCAAAGAACCGGAAATACTGGCGGAGTACGTCCGCATGTCGCTCAAGCGGCAGATCACTAATATGTACCGTGACCAAAACAATCGCATTACGGTTTTCACGATAGATCCGACCATCGAGCAGACCTTGACCGATTCGGTGCAGAATACCAAACAGGGTTTGATGTTCATCACCGATCCCGTTTTTTCTGAAAAACTCGTAAAGCGGGTCGGCAAAGCCATAGACAAGCTGTCCATCGCCGGACTGACGCCGATCTGTCTGTGCTCGCCCAATATTCGCCTGGCTTTAAAACGCCTGACCGAAGCGGCTCACTCACAGCTGGTCGTGCTCTCTTATAACGAAGTAACCAATGACGTGGAGATTCTGTCCAATGACGTCGTGAGGTTGGAAGATGATAATTAAGTCGTACATAGAAAGTACCGCCGCCGCGGCATTGAAAAAGATCCGCGAAGAAATGGGTGATCAGGCCCTGATCCTGCACACCCGGCATATCCGTGATGGTCGTGCCAGCCGCAAAATCGAAGTCACGGCGTGCATCGATGAAGCGCTCGTGCCGTCGCTGAAAGCTTTGATCAACCCTGAGACGACGACGGAAGATGAAATCGGACCGCGCAGAGTTGAAGCGGAACCGGTAATTGAAAGACCAGTACCCGAAGTCGAAAGCGCCAGCACATCATTGGTGCCAGCTATTGAGACGGTTCCGTCGAGACTGCACAATGTGCGCGATAGACTCATTGACTTTGATGTTCCATCGGAACAAACCGAAATTCTGCTTGGCGATTTAAAGAACATCTCAGATACAGAACAAATAACCAATAGCACTATCCACGCCGCATTAAAATCGTCGATTGCAAAGCTGATAAATGATAAAATCACCATCCCGACCGGCACCAAAGTCATGTTTATCGGGACCAGTGGGGTGGGGAAAACTTCGACTCTGGCCAAGATGGCCGCCGAATTGACGGATTTTCGCCGAACCAGGGTTCGCCTGACCAGTTTCGACACGCAGAAAATATCCGCTCACGAAGAAGTCGGCGGCTATGCCGACCTGCTCGATGCACCGTACGAAGTCAATCCGCATAAAGAACTTAAGGCGGCGAATAACGAAGTCGTTCTGATCGATACCCCGTCGCTGTCGTACAGTGCAAGCGGAATCGCCACTGTGCAAAGATTGATCAATCTGACCAAGCCCAATCTCGTTTTTATGGTTTTGTCCGTATGTAATCGGGCGAACGATTTAATCGAATTCAAAGAGGGGATTCAAACCGTACAACCGGACCTGTTGATCGCCACACATCTGGATGATACCCGTAGATGGGGCAGCATGCTGGCTGCGTCCGTGGCGACCGGTATCCCTCTGGCATTTGTAACAGATTCACCCGGGGGTGTGGGAGAACTGCACGTCCCGGACCCTGAAAAGGTTATTGCGAAGATGATGAATGGCAGGGAGCCCCGGCATGAATAAAAACGCCTCCTACAATAATCGCATGAACACCACGCCAAAAACGCAACCAAAAGTGATTTCCGTCCTGTCGGGCAAAGGCGGGGTCGGTAAATCGACGACGGCGTACTATCTGGCGCGGGTTCTGTCCGAGCACGGGCGCGTTATGTTAGCCGATGCTGATCTGCTGTTCGGTGACCTGCACATCATCGGCAATGTCATGCCTCAGTGTACTGTTGACAGGTATTTGCTCGATAATAACTCCTTCCGCGAACCGGCTATCATTAACGATAGCCTGCACCTGTTGGCGTCGCCGTCCGCGCTGGGCGGTGAACTCGATATCGACGTCGCGGGCATCGTGAATGAACTGGTCCGTCTACCGGAAGTGTGTCCGGAGTACGATTTTCTGATCATAGATACACCGTCGGGTTTCATCGAAATAATCGCGGGCGTCGCTTCTATATCTGACATTCGCCTGGTTTCGGTTATGCCGGACCTGACGGCTATTTCCGACGGCTACGGGCTTTTGAAATACCTTAAAATTCTTGGAATAAATGGCCCGCATTATCTTCTGCCGAACCGTTGTCGGGACGAAGAAGAGGCTTCGTTTATTTATTCCAAGTTTGCCGAGATAAGCAGGAGATTTCTGAAAATCAGACCCGAATGTCTCGGTTATGTTTATGAAAATCATCATCTTACGGCAAGGCTGCGGCTGCTTGAAAAAGATGCCGAGATGCGGCATTTTTCGATGGTTTCAGGCGACTTTAAAGGCCTGGCCCGGGCCATTCTTGCCATAAAGCCAAAACCACGGAAAACAAAATTATTTAACCGTTCGCAGACCGTTAACACAAGCCGGTTTGCGGCCGATATAAAAGGATAGCACTCTTATGGTTAGCACGCTTAAAAGACGATCCAGGAGTGATAAGCCAGCC
This sequence comes from uncultured Ignavibacteriaceae bacterium, assembly GCA_964569945.1. Classification (GTDB taxonomy): domain Bacteria; phylum Zixibacteria; class MSB-5A5; order GN15; family PGXB01; genus CALAMC01. The sequence continues at coordinate 10,150 of CAZMWI010000027.1, read as the reverse complement.
GCCACAAAGCTGGAGCGGATTTCGGTTTACAAAGAAAAAACCACGCGTAAGACAACCCGGACTAAAAAGCCGCTTGATGTTTCGCTTGATTGGTTGCGCTATCAAAGAAGTCAATGCCCGGAGGTTCGGGCGCGGCTTCTTAAGAAGTACCTTCCGTTAGTACGGAACGTAGCCGGGCGCATGGCTATTGGTTTCCCGAGATCGGTGGAACTCTCTGACCTGATCAACACCGGGGTTATCGGTCTGGTCGAGGCTTTTGCCAATTTCGACCCGGACCGAGGCGTGAAATTCGAAACGTACGCCGTCCCGAGAATCAGGGGAGCCATCCTGGATGAACTGCGCGCTTTAGACTGGGTGCCGCGTTCGGCGCGGGCCCGCTCCCGTGAAATAGAACGAGCCGTCAATTCTCTCGAAAACGATCATGGCCGGCAACCGTCCAACGTCGAACTGGCCGACAAGCTCGGATTCACCATGGCCGAACTTATGTCGGCTATCGGAGATATCTGCAATTCGTCGCTGTTGTCGCTGGACGAAACGGTCTATCGCGAGGAGGATAACCACCAGGTGCCAAGAATAGAAACTGTCAAAGATGCCAACCATCCGTCCGCATTGGGCGACGTCGAGAAGCTGGAAATGCGGGCGTTTTTAACCACCGCCATCGACCGGTTGACCGAACAGGAGAAGCTGGTCATCGCCCTGTACTATTTCGAAGAGTTGACCCTCAAGGAAATCGGTGAAGTGATGTCGATATCCGAATCCCGGGTATCGCAGATACACACCAAGGCGGTGCTGAAACTTCGCGGCATGGTCAAGGAGAAATTCGCCCTGACCGCATAAAGGGAAAACGTCATGGTAGACCCGGCCTATATAGCGGACACGATCTCCAAAACGGAGCTGGTTCGCAAGCTGAAACAGGAAAAGAAAGCGGCTCCCGAGATAGAGCAGCGCTTGATTAAGGATGAGGTCAAACGGAAAACCACCGACGATGCCGAGCGGACCAAAGAAGCGGGCAAAAGCGACCTGCTGGTCATAAGCGAGGAAGGCAAGGAAAAGCATAGGAAGAAGATGCCGAAGAGGGACAAACCGGAAACCAAGGATGAAAATCCCGACGCCGATTCATCGGAGCAGCATCTAGACATCGAAGTGTAAACAACGGCTTGAATAGAGAATAAGGAGGATTCATGGAAATAGGATTTTCGCAGGATGTGTTGATTGATATCGGATTGAACGCGGCGGGATTTTTCCTCGGCGGCACGATCATCATGCTGATCAGCAGCTTTTGGAAATCGCGCCGGGCGACGATCAGGATTTCTTCCGGAGCGGCGGTTGTGGCGCCCGAACCGGTTCCGTCGCCGCCCAGGGGAAAAGCGCACCGTGCAGAAGGGTCCGATTTCAAAGGCGAATTCGTCAATTTCAACAGCATGAACTGGCAAAGCGAAAAAACAAAATCGACAACAACGACCGAATCAGCCGGTCCGGGACGAGATCGTCAGCAAGTCATAAAGATGGCCCGCCAAATGCTGGCCGAAAAAAGAGATGAAAGCGAATTAAGAGCGGACCTGCCTGTAACCGACGGGGAACTCGCATACGCCAAATACCTTGAAAAACTTTCCAATGCGGGGAGGAAATAGCAATGACGCAGGAATCACCATTCTTCCTGACCAAAGTGGAATGCCCCATATGCAAAACCATCAATGAGTACGAAACGATTAAATTGGGTGCCTACACCGAGCGCGATCGCGATACCGACTTTCGTCCGACCGATCGCACATGGCGCAATCCCCGTTATCAGGCCTATGATCCGCTGCTGTACTTTACGGCGACCTGTTCCAACTGCCTTTATACCCGGGAATTCACTCAGAAGTACAAAGACTGGAAAGATGATTCGTACTTCAAGACGTACCGCCTGAAAGTTGTCAAGCAAAAGCACCTGGAACTTCTGGCCGGGTCCGATTCGGTCATCAAGATGATCGGCCAGATGCTCGATTCCGCCCGCTACCCGAGTGAGACGGCCGTTCTTAAACTGATCCTGGCCGTGATCGACGAAAATTTCAACGATAAACAAAACGACCTGGACCTCGGACGCTTTTACCTTCGTATCGGCTGGCTATTCCGGGGAATGGACGAAGGCATCGATCCCAATGAGGCCAGTCTGAAAGGTCATTTGCTTGACATAAGCAAAAGACTGAGCGGACTGCGCGGAACTCTCGAGGGATTCAACACTCAAATCGAGCAGGTGAAAAATGTCCTGCAGCTACACGTCAACGACGACCGCTTCTCGAACGAAGTCAAGTCTCAATTGATGCCGCTCAAAGACAAGTACGACTCCGAACTGGATGACATCCTCGCGACTTCCAAACAGCTCGAAAAACGCCTGACCGATCTTAATGACGTTTCCGGCGAAAACCTTCCTGCAATCTCGAAAGATTCATCCGGGCCGGGCTACTGCAGCTATGCCGATTTTTCCGATTTCCTGGGAGAGCTCTCCCGCAGGACGGAAGGAATACCTGTCAATGAAAAGCAGGCGCTGACGTACGCCGTCGATTATTACAAGAAAGCCTTCAAGAACGGCAAAGACATCGGCAAAGGTAATCAACAGATTCAGGCGTCATACTTAATAGCCGAGCTTTCCCGCCGGATTGGAGCGTTCGAGCAGGCCAAGGAATATTTCAATACGACCATTCGCGCCGGGCAGGAATTCGTCTATCGCCACCGCAACGATCAGAGCCGCACCGCCATGGCCCGCAAGATTCTGGAACTGGCGATCGAACAGGGACGGGACAATTTATCCCGCGTGAAAAACGGATAGCATTTAATGCTGACTAAACAAAAAGCCAAGCATATCGGACTCTGGGAAAAACTCGAATTGGTGTCCGAGGAACACCCCAATGGTGCTTCCTATCGATCCCGGGTTGAGGATATTACGCCTGACGGTATCGTCATAGGTCGACCGGAATTTGCCGGAGGCGACGGGAAGCTTTTGACCGCACATTCCCACGTTTTCGTCCGTTTTCTGCGAACCGACGCCATGTATCAGTTTTCTGCCCGGATGAAATCGATTAAAGACGCTACCGGAAGGAAGGTCCTGCTTTACGATTTCGGTAAACTGGAGAGAGTTCAAAGACGAGAATTCGTGCGAATCATTTTCGACCTCAATCTGGATTATGCACTATTGCCGAAAGGTGATTGTAATATCGATACACTCGAATGGAAACCGTCAAATACTATCGATATTTCCGCCGGGGGATTTCTGATGCGTGTCGATGATTCTGTGCAGAAAGATGATCGGTTGTTGCTCGATTTCGAGAGAGCAAACAATACGCGTCTTCCGCTCATGATAACCGCGATTTGCTGCCGTGTGGTTAACAAGAATAATAACCGTCTGGCAGGAGTGAAGTTCATTCGGCGGAAGGATTTAATGAAATATTTCTCGCGCGAACAGATTGACCTCCTTCCGGAACCAGCGCGGCATTTCGATGCTTTGGCCCAGAACAAACTGAGCAAATTCATTTTCAACGAACAGGTTCACAAACGTCAGATGGGCACATTATGACACAGGACAAAATAGTAAAATTACACAAGGCCGGCGTTAATTTTTCCGACCTGGTGGGCCGCGAAATCCGGCTGAGGACCGAGCAGTTTCAAAATCAAGTCCTGAAAACCAGAGTTCTGGCCATAAGTGACAACAGCCTCGTAATTGACAGGTCCGGTTCATCGGGATTGGTGGATCAACTTATTCCCAATCAAAAAGTCGAAGTGGAATTTACTTATAAAGGTCAGCTGGCCGGTTTTGACGCCAAGATTGTCAGTCCGCATGAAGGGCGAATCGTCATCCCGATAGCCGGTGAAATAGTGCCCAAAAACGCTCGCCAATTCGCCCGATATAGTCTGGAAAACGAAGTGCAACTGGCTCTGTTCGATGAACACAACATTTCGGCGGCGCGCCTGAACAAACTTAAATGGCTCAAGACAAATACTACCAACCTTTCCGGTGGTGGCATGCTGGTTTTGATACCCGGAATAATACCGAATGATTGCTATATGATATTGCACCTACCTTTGAATGGCATCGATCTTCCCAAACTGATAGTCGGCCGCACCCGATATTTCCTTCCCGGACAGGCGGGGAAAAATCAGGTGGGGGTGGAATTCATCACCAAGGAAGATCGGCAGACAAAACTGCCCAGGACCATTATCCGCAACCTGCCGGAAAAACTGTTTGAATATGATGCCGGATGGCGCCGGAAACTCTCCCGGCATCTGGCGATACTTTTGGAACACGAGAAACAAGGAGATATAGGATGACCAAAAACCGTACCAAATTCATCTCGGACGTCACGACCGACGACAGCATCGTCAAAGTCAAAGCACCGTTCAAGCTGTACAAAGACAAGTCGCGGCGTTACATTCGTCTCGAGATTTCCGAAACCGTCAATTATTCGATACTGAAAGATTCTGAAAACCAGCCGCTTCCGGAATCGGAACGCCCCGAATACGACGCGCTGATTCTAAATCTGTCACCGGGCGGAGCCCTTATCGAAAGCGGACATCCCGCCGAGGATGGAGCCCTGTTGCTCCTGAAGATGTCGCTGCAGGAAATCGAAATGCTCGAAAACGTGGTCGGGCTGGTGAAACGCTGCGAGCCGCTGGAAGGTAAGTGGATGATTGGAGTGGAATTCGTCAGTCAGAGATACTTGCACGACTCGCTGTCCGCCGCGCAGATCGAACTTATTCCGGGCGGATCGCTTTCGTTCGAAGAAAAAATTCAGACCGTGCTGGGACGGTATGTTTTTCACAAACGCATCCCGGCCGATGAGAACCAAGATGAAGAATAAGAGAGTTGGCATAGAGATTATCGGACTGATTATCTGTCTGGCCATTTCGGTTCAGGCCGAAAACAAGATAGTCGTCAACATCAATCTTCCCGATTGCCCGTACTATGATTCGCATCTGGATACCAAACTGCGCGATTATCTTTCCATGATCGACCGCGCCGAAATTGCATACCCGGACAGCGCCCAGAAGGCGCAGCTTTCCGGTAAAGAAACGCTTCTGTTCGATGACATTGTCAAAATCGGCGAGGAGTGTCAGGGAAGATACCTGATCGATATCGATATCGAACGGATCGACGTCGAAAAACGGAAAGTGACCGTCTTGCCGCTGGTTATTTTTCGCTATCGCGTTTACGGAGTGATGACCGGCAGGCTGAAGATAATCGATGTTGCACGTAAACGGGTAATCGAAACGCGCGACATCGACTATGAAATCAAAGCCGCCGACCAGTGGCAGGTGTACGATGACGATCCCGATTATCCGGCGCTGCTTCTTCCGGCGGACCGACGGATTGAACTACTCGATCGTGTCGACGATAAAGCCGCCGAAAAGCTGTTTGAGAAGATTGAAAAAATGACCAGGGGAGCGTACCGCCGAGGATAGCATGCACGATACCAGTAAGACAAATTCCAGATTCTGGTCCAAGCTGAATATTTTAAACGAAATCGCCGCTGCGTTTCGTTCACCGGATCCGGTTAATAAGATTGTAGGTGACATTTTGTCCAAGATCAACGGCCTGCTGCCATTCAAGGCGGCGGGGCTGTACTTGTACGATACCAAAAGTCTGAACCTAAAGCCGGTCGTAAGTCAGGGACAATTAAGTAACGGTCAGGATCTGTTGCATGGTTTCGACCAGCGGGCGGCCAATGAATGGTTCGGCTCGCGGACGCACGAGCTTGTTGTCGACGGTGACAGCGGTGAGCAATTGCTGGTAATTCCGCTGAAAGTACAAACCAAGCCGGTTGGACTGATCGCTTTCGTGTCCGATACATCACAACCGTTTCGGGACAAGGACCGACGCTTCCTTCTGATAGCCGGGGATCTGATTGCCGTATCTATGGAACGCCAGATTTATAACATGCGACTTCGCGCCAAAAACCAGGCTCTTAGTAAGGCACAGGAAGAACTTAAAGTCGTTCGGCAGAACATAATAAATTTCGAGCGGCTTTCAGCGGTGCGGGAGCTGGCGGTTTCCATAAACCACGAAATCAACAATCCTCTTTCGGTCATTGTTGGTAATATACAGTGCCTGTTACTTAAATCCAAAAATCTTGATGAAAGCATTCAAAACCGCCTGAAACTTATCGAACGCGAAGCTATGCACATAGCCGAAATCAATCAAAGGCTTTTGAAAATCGAAGACATTGTTTCGGAGACGTACATGAGCGGTCACGAGAAAATAAAAATGATAGACCTTGAAAAATCAACTGCGGGGACGGGACGATGAACCCTACCACTTTAATTGCCCGGGAAATGGAAGTTGTCTCGATAAAAAACCAGTTTGACAACGTTCCCATCGGCTGCATGGTGGTCTCGCTCGAGGGACCGATCAAATACGTAAATTACGAAGCCGCCCGGCTGCTCGGCTACGATGATCCCTCGAACATGCAGGCAGCCAGCATCCGCGAAATTGAGGCCGTCCTCAATTGCGGTTTTTATGAAGCGCGCAATGCCGTTTTGGCAGGGGAGACATATCATAAGACCGAACATAAATGCACCAATTGTCGTGGACAGTACAAAGTTCTGAATATATTCTGTAATCCCTTCCGAAATTCCGACGGCGAAGTTGTCGGCATTCTGAGTATGATACAGGACGTCAGCGAATCGAGTTTTAAGAAAGAAGACCTCGAGGAAGCGATTTATGAACTTTCCATCATGTCTCAGGTATCGGAAGCTTTGTCATCATCGGCCGAACTCGATGAAATTTTCAAAGTAATGCTGACGGCCGTGACATCGAGCCAGGGCCTCGGCTTCAACCGTGCGTTCCTGTTCCTGATCGACAATAAAAATGAAAACCTCGTGGGACAGCTGGCTGTCGGACCGACCAGCCCGGAAGAAGCGGGCCGTATCTGGACGCAGCTGGAAAGCAGACGGCTAACTCTGAAGGAAATACTCGACGCCGGGCATTACAACACCGTAAATGGTGATTCCGGATTGACGGCGCTGATCAAAGACTGGAAAATTCCTCTCGACGATAAAAACATATTCGGAGTGGCGGTACTCAGCAGACAGGCGATGTTGACTTTACGCAGCGATGTCCTGGGGACTCAATCGCAATCAATTTTAGGGAGGCTGAACACGGAAAATGTCGCCTTGGCTCCGATTATATCGAAAGGCCGTCGATTGGGACTTATCGCCGCCGACAACCAGATCACCGGCCGCGATATTTCGCCGTCGCTGGTCGAACTGCTACAGGCGTTTGCCTGCCAGACGGCGGTGGCTATCGAGCGTTCCCGGCTTTATGACAGTCAGGTCGAACGGGCCGAAGAACTGATCCGGATCAATCGTCAGCTGGCTGAGTCTCAGGAACAGATCATTCGCGTGGAAAAGATGTCGGTGATAGGCGAATTGACTTCGTCGATTGCCCATGAACTGCGCAATCCGCTGACCGTCATCGGTGGTTTTGCCAATCTGCTTCTGAATACGGCGGCGACCGATGCCAACAATGAATATTTGAATATAATACTTTCGGAAACCAAACGCGCCGAATCGGTCCTGCACCAGGTGCTTGATTTTTCAAAAGCCAGCCGGACCGAAAACCGGGCCATTGGTTTCCATCAACTGATTCAAAACTGCTGCAATATTGTCACGTCACGAATCAAACGAGGCCAGCCGCAGCCGATATTTGACACGGAAGACAACGGACTGGCGGTCTGGGGCAATTCCGACCAGCTTCAACATGCAATAGTGCAATTTCTGAATATGATTATCGATAGTTCTACGGAAAGCAACACGATCACCTTGAATATAGTTCCGAACGACAGCACTATAATGCTGACCATTTCGGTCGCTTTCGAAAAGAACGATCGGCGGCGCCTGACCAAAATGCTCGAACAGGGATTCAACAATCCCTCGGGCACCCAGCGCCTGTCGATTCTGGTCGCCGGGGAAACCATACGCTATCACGGCGGCAATTTCGGGCTGGAAAGCTCGGAAGGCGGCTTGCCCCGGGTATTTGTGGAACTGCCGATTTATAAAGGATCGGAAAATGAGTAAAATTCTGATAATCGACGATGAGGCTCACATCCTGAAACTGTATCAGGAAGTACTCGGGCGGGAGGGCTATCAGGTTAAAATTGCCGGGAATGTCGAGACGGCCCGGACATATTTGGATGAGGAACAGTTTAACCTCGTGATCCTCGATATCGAACTGGACCAGGAAAACGGCCTTAATTTCCTGAATGAACTGAAAAGCAAGCGACCGACGCTCCCGGTAGTGCTTAATTCGGCTTATTCCATATATAAATCGGATTTTCACAGCTGGGCTGCCGATGCCTATGTTGTCAAGACGTCTGATTTGGAACCACTTAAACTCAAAGTGAAAGAGCTTTTAGATGTCAATTCAAAATATCCCCAAAAGCCGACCGCAAAATAGCGGGGACCTTGCGGGCCAGGTCAGAAATCTGGCCAATCAGGTGAAAATCCTGGCCCTCAACATGGCCATTCAGCTGGCCCGATCAAAAGAGAAAGTGCGGGATTTGACTATCCTTGAAAGCGATTTCACCAAACTGATTCACGGTTCCATTGAAGTAATTCAGGAAATTACGCAACTGCTGGAATACCTTCAGTGCCGCAAAGGGGCCGATAGCATCAAAGATGACAGCTTGAACCAGATTGAACATTCTTTAAATGAGATTCTGAACCAGTCCCGGGACATTCAGGAGGCGATTGAGGCGATTAAGCAGAAGAGAAATAACGTCGATAAAAAATAACAGATGACCATAAACGGCTTTATATGGCCACCGGAGAACGCTTTATTATGAATATCGAAAAAATCGAACAATTAGCAAAAAAGAGGGGCCGGGCTTTCAAGGTTTTGATTGTCGATGATGAGCCGCGGGTACGCGACATTTTCAAGGAATTTTGCGAGCTGAGCAATTTCGTGGAAGTCGACACCGCCGACAACGGAACCGATGCCGTCGAGAAAGTTAAAAATGTCGATTATGACCTGGTTACGATGGACCTGATTATGCCGGAAATGGCCGGAGTCGAGGCGGTTTCGAAAATTAAAGAACAGAAGCCTCATCTACCCGTGATCGTCATCACCGGCAACGCCACCGACCGTCTGGTCAATCAGGCCGGGGTACAGGGAGCATCATCGCTGATGTACAAGCCGGTCATGCTCGAAAACTTCATGGATGAACTGACCGCCACCTTCGAAAGAAGTGCCGAAAAGTAGACTGCCATGGACAGCGGCATAACCATACTGGTCGTGGACGATGAAGAAGCGATTTGCACCCTGATGCAAAAGCTTTTGCAGCGCAAAGGCTATAACGTTCTGACCGCCCCCGATGGAGACAAGGCTCTTGAGATGCTTGGGTCGAATAACATCACGGCGGTGATATCCGATATAGTCATGCCCGCCATGGGAGGCAAAGACCTTCTGACCTCGATCAAAGAAAAATTCCCCCAAATAGCCGTCATTATGATGACCGGCTATGGCGACGCCTTCACGATCAAACAAGTGATGGCGCTCGGTGCCGATGAGTATATCACCAAGCCGTTCAAGGGTGATGAAGTTTTGATGATTGTCGAACGTGTTTTGTGGCGCTTATCCAATCCGACCGCGAGCCCGGCGCCGCTGGCCGATTAAGTCTCCTCTGCCCGAGCGAATTTCTTTTATATTCCGTCATATTGCTCCCTAAATAATTCAAATCCATCTATTTTGCCTTTGTTGGTCGAAAACCTATGTTGTCTTAAGTTGTGTTTGATCTTATTCAGCCCTGAATTTTGTCTGATTTGGCCATCAAATTTGACTTGAAAATTCGCATATTTGGGCTATATTGGTGGCTCTGACATTCGAAGATTCGTAAGGAGAGGTGGCCGAGCGGCTGAAGGCAGCTGCCTGCTAAGCAGTTGTACGTGAAAGCGTACCCTGGGTTCGAATCCCAGCCTCTCCGCTTATTATATTCTAACGGAATTTCCTATTGCGGTCCAATAAGTTATTGACAAAAAGTTCGACGCGTTCTATATTTCTAACGGTTTCTAACGGCGTTTTTGGGCAAAAAACTATGTCGAGTATTCAGTATAAAATAACAAAAAAGGGCGAAAAAATTTATTACGTGGTGGTTCCACACGGCGCCCGAAGGAAGTGGCT
>CAZMWI010000026.1:0-24198 GCA_964569945.1 uncultured Ignavibacteriaceae bacterium | reverse complement strand
CGTGAACCCCGCCAGGACCGGAAGGTAGCAACGGTAGGTGACAGCAGGTATGTGTTGCGGGGTCGCCTGATCGGAGTTGGCTGCTGTGGAAGCCTTGAAACGGGCGGCCAAAGGTGGGTGCACACCATAATATTTCATTATGTCGTATCAGGTTCTGGCCAGAAAATACCGCCCGCAGCAGTTCGATGACATCATCGCCCAGCGGCATATCTCGAAAACGCTGAAAAGCGCCATCGAATCGGGACGGATTTCATCGGGGTACCTTTTCACCGGCCCGCGCGGCACCGGTAAAACAACGACCGCCCGCATCCTGGCCAAAGCGCTCAACTGCGCCGAAGGCCCGACCCCGACGCCTTGTGATAAATGCCCGTCATGCACCGAGATCATGTCCGGTTCCGCCCTCGACGTCCTCGAAATCGACGCCGCGTCCAACACCGGGGTCGATGACGTCCGGGCCTTACGGGAAAATGTGCGCTACCTGCCGACTACCGGTAAAAAAAGAATATATATAATCGACGAAGTGCACCGCCTGTCTGGCTCAGCCTTCGACGCTCTGCTCAAAACTCTTGAGGAGCCACCACCTCACGTGGTTTTCATTTTCGCTACGACTGAGCCGCATAAGGTCCCGGAGACAATTCGTTCACGAACGCAGCGCTTTGATTTCCACCGGGTCGGCGTGGCCGAACTTGCCGAGCACGTCAAAAAAATTGCGGGGAATGAAAACCTAATGCTTGATGATGCCGCCGCTTTTATTATCGCCCGCAAGGCCGACGGCTCGGTGCGTGACAGTCTGTCACTTCTGGATCAGTTGTCTGCCTTCGCCGGAGAGAAAATCGACGCCGAAAAAGTGGTCGAGGCGCTCGGCCTTATTGATACAAGGTTTTTTGCAGATTATATCGAGACCATCGCGTCCAAAGATCAATCCGCGGCCCTCGACAAAATTGTCGAGTTGGTTAACTCCGGTGCAGAGATATCGGAATTCTGCGGTGGGCTGGCGCTTTATGTACGAAGCCTGATGATCGCCAAGAACGCCCAGAACCCGGATAAAATCCTCGAAGTTACCCCGGCCGAACTGGAAGACATAAAAAAGCAGGCCGAGTATTTCTCGACCGGCGATTTGCTGCGTATGATTAAAGCGGTGACTGGTTTGACACTTGATTTAAAGAGTGGTTTGGATCCGAGACTTCTTCTGGAAACCATGACGCTTAAGCTGGCCAGTATGGAATCGACCGTTCGCTTTGAAGAAATCCTGGCCCGATTGTCCGAAGAAGACGCGGAAACGTCTGAATCAGGCAGCGGCGGAGATCTGTTTGGCAAACCGTCCGCTCCGCCGGTAAAAAAGGAATTCCCAACTGAAGAAGGTCCGATTGTCACCGCTCCTCCTCCGCGAGAAAGCGTCCCTCCCCTGACCGGAGCTGTTGTCAATTTGCCGATGATCCAGTCGAAATGGGTCGATTTTACCGAGCAGGTAAAAAAGCATAACCGCATGCTCGCGGCTCTTTTATCAATGGCTGAAATTCGTGAAGTGCACGATAACATAATAACCGCCGTATTTTATAACGCGGGCGGGACATCGAAGCAGGTACTGGAAAAAGCCGATTATATAACGACCATTCATAATGAGCTGCGTTCCTTCTTTAAAACGCCGTTAAAAATAAAATACGAAATAGATCCGTCAAAGAAGCCGCAAAGCCCCGAAACAAGGGCCCCGTCGGTAGAAAAAATCGACTCCGATAAAATACTGGAATCAGATAAAAAATTAAAAGATATTGTTGAACGATTCAACGGCGAAATTGTCGGAAAAAAGAAAGTGGATGATTAATATAAAGGAGCATCGTGATGAATAAAGGTCAACTTGGCGGCATGATGAAGCAGATTCAGCAGATGCAGGCCAAAATGGAAAAAATCCAGGCCGAACTGGAAGAAATGGAAGTTGAAGGCACTTCGGGCGGCGGCATGGTCAAATGCACCGTTAATGGCAAACAGGAAGTACTGGAAATAAAAATCGACCCGGAAGTGGTCAACCCCGACGACGTCGAAATGCTTCAGGATCTGATCGTGGCTGCTGTCAACCAAGCCCGCCAAAAGGCCCAGGAAATTCAGCAGGAACAGATGAGCCAGTTAACCGGCGGCCTGAACCTCCCCGGCATGAACCTGCCCTTCTAATCGAATATGTTCGACCGGACCGAATCCGTCAACCGGCTTATAACCCTCCTGGCCCAGCTTCCCGGCATCGGGCGTAAATCGGCCGGACGGCTGGCCTTTTATATTCTTAAGGCCCGCCGCGAGGAAGCGCTGGAACTGGCCGAGGCCATACAGGACGTCAAGGACAAAGTCGGTTTCTGTTCCCGCTGCAACAATATTACCGAAGACGACCCCTGCTATATCTGCACCGATCCGAAGCGCGATCAAAACACGATCTGTGTCGTCGAAGAGGCCATGGATCTGGCCGCGCTGGAAAAATCCGAAGGGTTCAAAGGTGTTTATCACGTTCTGGGAGGACGAATTTCCCCGCTTGATGGCATTGGGCCCGATGATATCAAAATCAAGGAGTTGCTTGATCGGCTCGACGATAGCACGAAAGAAATTATCATCGCCACCAATCCCAATGTGGAGGGTGAGGCAACGGCTCTTTATCTGGCAAAACTTTTAAAGCCGATGGGTGTAAAAATAACCAGAATTGCCCGGGGTCTGCCGGTCGGGAGCGATCTTGAATACGCCGACGGGATGACTCTGTCCAGAGCTTTGGAAGGACGTCGCGAAATCGATTAAAGCGCTATGAGCGATAAAAGAACCATTTTTGAATATCTGAGCTATCTCGCGATCGCGGTCTCGGTAATACTTTTTCTGTTCGGAGTTGACATTTTTAAGAATTCCTGGGGCCTGTCCAGCCTGCACTATTTGCCATCATACGTAATGTATGCCTGGCTCGGCCTGGTCGTGTTATGTCTTATTCCATTGATCCTGAGAAAGACTATCTGGCCGCTTTCGATATTGGAAATACATCTCTGGCGCCCGGGCAATTCAAAAATTCGATGGGGCTTGCTGGGCTTTATAATCGTAATTTTCTGGCTGCTGCGTTTGCAGGCACATTTCTGGGGCAATGGATATATCAATCTGGGCAATTTCGCTCAGCACGATGTGACGCTGTTTCGCTGGTACGAATACGGTGGGACGCTGATCCCGTGGTTCATATACAAGCTTTTGGCGCTTATAGGATTTTCCAAAATGACGGCGGCCATTTGGGGATATCGACTGATATCTTTTGCATCCGGAGCAGTATATATAGTTTTTGCACATCGTCTGGCCGGGCTGTTTTCAGATGACGATCGCGCAAGAACAGGTTTTCTTCTGCTCGTCGTGTTTGGCGGGCAGTTTTTGTTCTTCATGGGCATGCTGGAAAATTATACTCTGCTCCCCGCAATCTTCATGGTACAGACGGTGCTGGCGGCGAAAAGACATATTTCCGGTTCGACCAATGATCTTTTAAAATTATTGGCAGTGACCGCTCTCGGCGTATTCGCGAATTTCATATTTATATGTACGTTACCGGCCGTGTTGTACTGCGCACTGAGTCCGGGTCGCAAAGACCGGCCTCGTCCGGCAAAAATCGGGTTGATCGTTGGATTACTGATAATAATAATAGGCCTGGTTTGGATATATTGGAAATCATCGACCGATATTTTTGTCGAAAGCCGCCTCCTGCACGTCTCTGTCAATCCGGCTACGCCTTATTACAGCCTTATCGGTATGAAAAACCTGTCTGAGAAGCTAAACGTAATGTTTTTTATGGTCCCCCTGATTCCCTTGTTCGGCCTGGCAATCGTGACCAGCCTGAAAAATTTTTCTCAGTTCAGGCAAACTACTTATTTTCTTTTGATTGCATTAAGCCAATTACTGGTGGTCTTTATCGCCAATCCTTATAACGGTACCGCTCGTGAAATCCCATTTTATGGCTTTTTGTGCCTCGGTCTGGTGCTTTGGGGAGGCTATGCTCTGGTCAGCTCAAAGGCCTTTATTAAAACCGAGTTAGCCGGACGGTTACCATTGATAGCGCTGTTGTTCGCCGTGCCCGTCATTTGGCTGTGGCAGGCGCCGGAATCAGGGATTGCGTTCCTGAAAAATTATTTCGCGCACAATGAGACCAAGTATGAATCGGCACTGGCTGCTTTCCGGGATTATTATTTCGTCATGGGCAACTATGCCCGCGCCAATGAAGAAGAGCAATCCATTCGGGGCAGCGCTCCCGGGCGGCTGGAATCCGATCTGATTTCCGACCTGTACTATCACAAGCGTTACGACGATGCTCTCGAATACGCAGACCGCCTTGTAGAAAGATTCCCCTATCAGGGGAAGTACCGCATCCAGCGCGGAAATATATTGGAATACTTTAAAAGGTTTAACGAAGCGGAAAACGAATTCAAGACGGCTATTAAGCTCAATCCCGACGATCTGACCGCCTATCACTTTTTATCCGAACTGTACCGTCAAAACAAGCTGGAGCATAAATGCATTGAGGTGCTCAATCGGGCCCAGGAAATTTCACCGGGAGACAGCCTGATAGTCGTCGATCTGATAGGATATTACTATAGAACGCACGATTTTAAAAGGGCCGACAGCCTGACCGACCGGATTTTGAAAAATCATCCCGGAGAACCGTACGGTCATATGTACAAAGGACTGCTGCTGGACCGGACAAAGCAATCTGACCGGGCGGTTGATCAGTACCTGAACTTTATCTGGCTGAATAAAGATCTCCCGGAAGTTGAGCTTATCAGAAAACGGCTCGAAAAACTGGCCCCTCAAAGACTCGACTCGCTCGATATTGAACTCAAATCAAAATACTATAAAGCCAAAGGCACCGTGCCTACTCGATGAATATGGCGTCGCCCATATCGGGAGGGTTATTCCCCAATAGGCTTTTATCAAAGTAAGCCGTCACCATGTTCTTCGAAGCATCATAATAGTCATCGCTGGGATCGAAGCTCGTCACGTATTTCGCCACCAGTCGGTTAATGGCATAATCGTAAATACCGATTTCATTTTTGTCGAAGCGCAGTCCGTACCGATACCCGTCGTACAATTCCGTATCTTTGAACTGGTCGCCCATTAACTCGGAAGAAATACCTACCAACCGGGGATCTTTGCCGAATACGATTCCAATATCGAATAATTTGTTATCGTCGCCGGTATAAGTCACCTGAATCCACTTGTCCGATGATGTAACCTTGACGCCGTTTTTATCGATCAGGACCTTATCCGTTTTAATCTTGCCCGGGAAAATGTCTCCCCCATGACGATTGCTTTCCGAGACGAACTTAACCAGGCCGGAATCGATATCATCCCAATCGGCATCGAAAGCCCTGGCCAGGGCCCCTTCGATAATTCGTATTTTCAGGGAGTCATTGGGAATATCAATCGACGATATTTGTGTAAAGCAATTCAAATAATTATCCAGTCCGAATCTGCTTATCAGGTAATCGGTCAGACAGGCCTGAGCCGGCAGGGCGATATCTGTCGTGTTGTTGTCGGCATTGATATCCGTAAGTAATAGTGTATCCAGGTCTATCAAGTCATACTTCATAATGTACTCACCAAAATCGATAAGAACATCCGGCGAACGCTGCCATCCCCCGCCGAGATAGGCTCTCAAACCGGAGCGCATAAAGTTATCGGAGCGGAAAGGCAGATCTTTTAACTTGAAATTAACCAGTTGATCGGCCACCGGTGAAGTATTGGTAATATACGTGCTGAATACGGCGTCCGCATCCTTTCGAAATGCACCCACAGACTGAACCCCCGCCAGCTTCACGATTTCGCTGGGCGAACTGCAGAGATAAAAGTGAATCTTTTTATCGGCCAACAGTGCCAGCTGCTTGTCATCGAGATTAAGCTGCGCAGCCATGCTCTCAACCATACCGTCCATAGCGTCCGCGGCCACCTCATTATAAGTCTTCAGTTTGTCAGGGTATATATGGAATATGAAATACTTCGTTTTTTTAACCGGCCAATCGGAGGCATATATGTCGTGGGGATATGCCAGCCAAAAATACCCACCGGTTCTGACGATATAGTACATATAGCTGGCCTTATCAAGATTGGGGACATCGAGCCGGAATCTGAAGCGTAAAGTGGTATCGTTTATTTCGGCCTGGCTGTCGATTCCCGACGGAACTCCCGCGGCATATTCTTCCACATGGTACACTGCCGGAGACAGACAGTCCGGCTTAAAACCAATGCCATCATATGCAATCCCGAGCCGGTCAGCCTCTTTAATCGACACCGGCAGCCATAAACCGGCAGCGGATTCATAGTTGTGTGAGGCAATCAGATCCAGGTAGTAATTTATGGTTTGCATGGCTTCATTGATATAAGGATTTTTGGCTAAAACCGGGGTGGCTATTATCGAGCTTACAAAACAAATCGCGAATATAATCCGGACTATTTTATTAATCATAATTTCTCCTGTAGATAGACAATACGGTTCAATATAGATTATTTTACCCGAAAAGACAAAGAATGTACGAAAAAAAAGCCCCGATTTTTCGGGGCTTTTGAACGGACATAATAATTTCTTTAGAAACTGACGCTGGCCGAGAATTTATGGACCGACGCCAAACGCCCGAAATCAACCCAGGCATAATCGAGAGTCAGGCGGGTATTTTCGGTCAGATTGGTTTTCAGGCCGCCGCCGAAGCTGACATTTTCCTCATCGAAATTGATCTTGTAACCGGAGCGGAGGAAATATTTGTCATTCCAGCTATATTCGGCGCCGAGTGATCCCTGCTGTTCATGATCGTTAGGGTGCTTGGCCTCAACCGCCAGCAGTAGATTTGATTCCGGCCCGAAATCAACGTCGTAAGCCATACCGACCCGGAATGTCAGAGGAAGGCTGTATCCTTCCACCTTCAAACGGCTGTCGAAGGTTTCATTATTGGGATTGGTGGCTTGATCCGGATCATAAGCAACATTAAGGTCCGGACCGTCGAATTTCAATTCAGGTCCCATATTGGAAATGTCCATGCCCAGCCGCAGCGTCCGCCAGCCGGTATAAAGCAGCGTGCCGAAGTCGAAGGCAATACCGGAGGATTTCTCGCGGTAAATTTCCTCTCCGACATACTTCATGCTGGCCCCGAAGGCAAACTGGTTGGTCATGTAACGGGCAAAACTGACCTGGAAAGCATACGACGACGCGGAATAATATTGCCCCGTGCCGTTTTGCTGGTCCTGAGCCACACCCGTTATTTCCTGATCGCCCATCGACAGAATAGTCGCCGAGACACCGAAAGTTCCGATGTCTTCGAAATTCTGGGCATAAGCGATATAGTTGAGGCTGATGTCGGTCACGTAATTGACGTGAGCGAAAGCCACTTCCTTGCTGGTTATCTGTGACAGCCCGGCAGGGTTCCAGTACATGGCATAGATATCTTCCACGGTCGGAGCTGCCGCTTCACCCATGGCGTTGTACCTGGAGCCGATACCTATCTTAAGGAACTGCGCGCCGGACGTGCCAACTTTGGAAAAGTCACTGGCGACAGCCGTCCCGCAGAGAATGGCCATCAGCATTACAGCTAATATTATCTTAGTCATGGCGTTTCTCCTACTTTATGACGGCAAACCGCCCGGTGCGGTCGCCATATTTAGATTCGATGTGATAGAGATAAATCCCGGACGCAATCGACAATCCGGCATCCGACAACATATTCCATGTATACGTGCCGCCGTTACCAAAATGATTGGCGGTTTTGACCAGGTCTCCGGCCAAAGTATATATCCGTACCGTACATTCGTCAGGGAGATTGATAAAATTCAATTCTCGTTCATACTCGCCATACTCCTGACTATGATGAGCAAGGTACGGGTCAGGATAAACTCTGATCTTGTCCAAATTGTTGCCGGCTGTGGCAGGATCGACACCGTCAACGCTGAACACGAATTCATCATCGGCTCCGTTTAACGGTGCCCCTTCTATGGTGTATACGTCGCCGTTATTATAATCGGTATTGTACGGATCAACCGCAAAAAACCAGACGTGATTGTATGGAAATGCCTCAGGGTGCGGATCGCCGTCGTAAGGCGTATCTACCAATGAGATATAATCGCCCACTTCGGGATTCCACTGACCGTCGTCGTCCCAGTCATAAATTTCCGCATTAACCTGTTGATTGAGGGTCGTATTCCAGACCTCGAACGGCAGCGGTATTACGGACGTATGGTCAAACATGAGAAATCCATTTTGCCCGGTTTCGGTGAACCTCAGTTCATAAGTGCTCCGAAAATGTTTGTTGCCGCCCAAAGGCAGGCCGAAGACATATTCCAGATCACCGAGGAAATCATACATGGCTATAGTCGTATCGCCCGACACTCCGAATTCCGTCTGGCCCATGCCGCGCGGGACTCGATCTCCGTCACGGACAACAATTCTGATACCATCGCCGACGGGATACAATCCCGGTTCCGCCGTGGGCGATTGCAGGGTTTGATCAACTAGTACGGTATCATTGTTGGTCATGTCGAGCAGGTTCCAATAGGTTTGATAATCGTCTTCGGTAAAGAACACTTTATATTGCTCACCCTGTACCAGGTTTTCGTTGAACCTGATAGGATAGACGGAGCCGTCGGATGGTTCTCCATTGCCCGCATAATTATGCTCAATCGTCGAGTAAGCATCAAAAAAGCCTGCTGGATCACTGCGGGGAACCATTTTGACAGCATTCTGGTCAGTACCGGGCGTTCCGAAACCATTCTGCAAGACACCGATCGGCACGGTACTATCACCACTATCGAAAGCTACGAGGCAGTACCAGTATTCTGTTCCGTTGGTAACGCTGGTGTCAATAAATGAGTGGGATATCGGGTCACCGGCCACTTCGACACCATACGCCGCAACCGGGTAATAATCGAATCCCAGGCAAGCGTCGTAATTGCTGTAATTTTTGGTACCCCAGGAATATCCACGATTCTCGGAGCGATACAATTTGTATCCCCTGAAATCGGCGTCTCCCGACAGAGGATCGACGTCCACTTCGGACGTATCGGTCCAGGTCAGGTACACCTTACCGTCACCGGCCTGTGCCGTAAGATTGGGCTCTGCCGGAGGCTGCGGCCCGACGAAGTAATTATCATAGAGGGTTTGAGCGATATCCGCGTTGGCACGAAAATCCGCTTCATCCTGACCGGCAATAATGGCAAAAACGACACGAACCGTCTTGCCGGCTGTCAGGTCGATGCCGCGCGTACATTGCAGATAGTACTGATCGGTCGGCGGCAGCGATTCATCGTACTGCGACGAATTGATCAATTCGTATTTGGCCGGATCGGTGGCCTGATAAACCTGTTCCCACTGGCCGGTGCGGAAAGCCGTCATACCTATGCCGTCGGGAGTTTCAAGGTATTTGGTTCCCATAATGCCGGTAATAACGGTCGGGCCCCAGCCCGGATCGTAACCGTCTTCATCGTACGT
This sequence comes from uncultured Ignavibacteriaceae bacterium, assembly GCA_964569945.1. Classification (GTDB taxonomy): domain Bacteria; phylum Zixibacteria; class MSB-5A5; order GN15; family PGXB01; genus CALAMC01. The sequence continues at coordinate 14,735 of CAZMWI010000026.1, read as the reverse complement.
CCACGCGAGATTTTCCGCCTGGTCGAAGGCCACCAGGTCCCCGAGACGACCATTTTCACCGGATCCGTCGGGACCGCCAATATCGAAATCGCAGTAGAGCGCGAAAGCGAAATCGGGATAATCGATGTCCGACGCGTTCGTTATTTCCAGAACACAAAATATAATATCTTCATTATAGCAATAGTTCCACTGATACATTGTCTGAGATACTTCAATGCCGAGGGCATCGGGATTCAAGCCATCGTCAAAACGGTAGTACGATTGCTGCAGTGATGTCGGACCGCCCGGGAAATATTCGTCTTCCTGCACCGAATAATTCTGGTTATATACCCAGGCCAGACTGTCGGCATTCCAGACTCTCCAGCCGTATGCGGGATTGCCTATGCCCAGCCCGATAGTATCCGACAGATCGTAATTAAACGACGTACTGTCGGTTGACAGCCTGATTCCGTACGTCTCATCGCCCGATACCAGCGACGGTATTGGCTCGAAATCATCGTCGGTATCGGCGACGACGGTGTCGGTCGCTGATTTCACGGCACCCATCCAGAACTTGATTTCGCCGATATATTCATGACCGGAATTACGCGGCCATTCACCCGAAGGCCGTCCGGGTAGTCCCCAGTAGCCGCCGATCAATCCGAAATTGTCGACCGTGGTGGCGATATTTCCTTTATTCTGGACAATCTGGTCCCACACTTCCAGCGGCGGCGTCTGTGACTCCATGGACTTGGCCAGGGCGCCCGACACCGAGATTGCCATCAACAAGAAAAATATCCACCCGATCAAGCGTATATTCTTCGTTTTGTTCTTCATAATCAACCTCTTAAAAATTGTATTCAAGCCCCAGCCGAATTGTGCGCGGCTTGGAGTAATGGGTCGGATCTTTGGCAAACAGGGTATACAACTCTCTCTTTGCCTGCGTTTCTTCGGCGGTCGTGCCAATTACGTCATTTATATTGCGATCCACGTCGGGTCTGCCCGTGTTGCCATAAACGTCGATTACGTTACGCCTGTCGAACAGGTTATCGACTTCAACGAAGAAAGAGAAATAGCTGTCTGTTCGAGGCATGAACAGGTTCTTGTAAAAGCGCATGTCAACCGTATAGTTGGAAGGCAGACGACCCTCATTCACACCGACCTGGCGACCGGATTCGTCGAGGACGTTATAGGGCATCCCCGAACCGTAGCGACCGAGAAAATTAAGGCCCCAGGCGCCGGGAATGTTCATGCCAAACGCACGGCCCTTCCAGTCTCTCGGTACCCGATACGACAAATTCAGGGTGGCCGTGTGACGCTGGTCGAAATCGAGCGGATATTCCTGTACCGGCAGGACCGTGCTGGTATCAACAATAAACGAATAATACGCTTCGGTCGAATTGGAAGCGTTACCCCGGGCTACCATATAACTGTATATGAATGATCCCGAAAAGTTGCCTCTGCCGATTTTTTCAAACGTGATGTCAAGTCCCTGAACCGAACCATAATCGTCATTGCTGTACATCGCTATCGGGTAACCGCTGTTCGACGGCACCAGAGAACCATCATCCCTGTATACCGGTCGGGCCGATATCAGGTTATCGATATCCTTATAATAGGCCGTAACGTCCAGGCGGTAATCCTCGTTAATCATCTGGTTCAGACCCAGTTCATAACTGATAGTACGTTCATCCTGAAGATCGGGATATCCGAATATGGGAATACCCTGATTTTGGTCGGCCTGTATATTGGTGTACATGTACTGGTATGTGGGAGCCTGATAATAATAACCGTAATTGAATCGAATCACGGAGTTTTCGGAAACCGGATGCGAGACCCCAAGTCGGGGTGAGACATAAGATTTGGATTTCGATTTAATCCGGTAATTCTTCTGAATTACATTGTTCCAGTAGTCAACCTCGCTGTTGAAATAATCCCAGCGCATACCCACGTTTATGACAAAGTCGCGAGTTTCCATTTTGTCCTGAAAATAGGCCATGGCAACTACCGGTGACTGAGCATACTTTTCACCGTACGGTTGATCGTTATAAAATTGTTTGGCATCCCAGTTAATGCGATAGTCACGTAACTCACCGCCCAATCTAAACTGATGTTCGCGGTTAATCTGGGACGTAACCGTACTGGAAAAAGCATTGTACTTCGCAATTCTATGGACGTATGTGGGGTCAAAATCATTACCGGTCGTATAACCTATCCAGTAATAATCCGACGATGCCAGGTAGTTATTATCATCAATTGTACCATTATATACACCGGAGTCATTCACGCTATAGCCGGGCCATTGATCCCAGTATGTATCGAAGAGGCTTTCCGGGGCGGTTTTTGATTCGGTATAAAAATGATTGAATGAAAACGATAAAATGGAATTTGAACTGAGATTATAATTACCTTTCAAGCCCCAGAGGTCGGCATTCTTCTTGGTCTTACTGAGTCCGTCGAGGTTGAAATCATAGGAAATGCCGTTCACGTCGCGATGAAAATAATTTTGGTATTCATTCCGGTATAGACTTCCGATACCGGTCAGCTTCATATTCGGGGTCGGCTGCCAGTTCAATTTAGCCGTGTGCGTCCAGCTTTCGCCTTTATTATGCGGCAAATAGCCGTCATTGCGCAGCCATTCGCTGGCGACGAAAAAGGTCGCCGTCTTCGACGAAAGCATGGGAATCGGTCCCGACAAATTGTAGCTGACGGTATTATTGTTCGTCCGGGTAAGACCCTCGAATGAACCTGTACTCACGTCCCAGGGACGGGTGTAACCGTCATACATCTTGATTTTGCCGTGATAATTTCTTGATCCCTCTTTGGTCACGGCATTAACGACACCGGACATCGCCTCACCGTATTCAGCGGTGAAACCACCGGAAGTGAGGTTGAGCTCCTCAAGGGCATCCGGCATAATTCTAATTCCGGCGATATCATAGAAAGGATCCTGTACCGAAAAACCTTCATAAGTGTACGATACCTGTCCGTCGCGGCCGCCACGAACGTGGAAACCGTTGTCCCGGTCAACGACCGTCCCGGACATATTCGCCAAGATGGCCTGAACCGTAACGGAGTTGGGAATCTCCGCCATACGATCACTGGTTACGATGGAACGGGACGCCGTGAGGTCGCGTTGAATAGGATCGCGCTCGGCGTAAACCTTGATCTGACGTTTGAGCGGCATATCGACCTGTTGAATTTCGAAATCGACCGGAGTCGTCAGGTCGAGAAGAACGCGCACGTCCTGTTTTTCCAGTTCGCCGAAACCCATCATGGTGACCGACAGGTTGTACACCCCGGCGGGTAAATTCAAAAAGTAGTACTCGCCGTCGGCGTCGGTTTGCGTGACGAAGTCGGTACCTTCGACGCGAACCGTGGCGCCCGGGATTGCTTCACCGGATTTACTGTCTTCCACAATACCGGCGATCTTGCCGGTAGTACCTGCCCGTACCATCGGAGGCAAAATAATCATGCACATCAACAGGAAAACGGGAAGTACAACTACTGCTTTTTTTAGGGTAGTCAATTCATACCTCCGTACAATTGTTAATTATTTTTATGCTCATTTATAATTCGCAAAAATGCGATCAATACAATTCATGTGACATATTTCGCCACTTTCATTTTATCGACCCCTCTCGGATTAACTTTATAGGTGCTTTAAACGTGATCCGGCAATTTTAACCGAAATTTTGACCAAGTTATCAATTATTGCAATTAAGGGCCGTCAAGTTTCATCGCAATCGCCCGATAAAGAAAAGGTGACTCAGCAAATACAATGATTTGGAAAAGACGGTGATTAAAGCGTGCCGCGGCATGCTTTGTTATAAAGCTACTTTGTTTATGAATAAACGATCACTTTTTATAGCATTGGCCGTGGTTCTCCTGGCAGGGAGCATAAGCGCCCAGAGCGCAAAGCTGGTCATTGTCTATTCGGACAGTCTGAAATCGACACAACGAACTATCAGGGGTATAACATCGACTATCGAGCAGGGCTGTCAAAAATGCGAATTTCACGAATTCCTTCTTGAACGCAATCCCGATCTTATTACCGATCAAATAAGCAAGATGAAAGCCCTCAACCCGGCCCTTATAGTCACGGTCGGTTCGATGGCTACCCAGATCGTCTCCGACAAAATAACCGACCGGCCCATAATTTTCTCGGCCGTTCTCAACCCGGAAACTTCGGGATTTGTCAAATCCCTGGCCAGACCGGGGAAAAATATTACCGGGGCTTCTCTGGATATTCCGTTCGACATCCAGTTCACCTATTTCAAACAGGTGATTGGAAAACTGAAAAAAATCGGCGTGCTATATACGACGGAAACGGCCAATCTGATTCCTCCGGCCAAAGCTCTGGCCCACACTGAAGGGCTGGAACTCGAAGCCATCGAAGTGAATTCGGAGAAAGATATTCCCACGGCCCTGGAAAAGCTTATCAACGACGTCGACGGCATTTGGTCGGTTGCCGACGCACAAATATTTACTCAACGCTCGACGAAGTACATTCTTTTGAATACATTGCGCAGCGGCGTGCCCTTTATGGGGTTTTCGCGCAATCTGGTTGAATCGGGAGCTCTTTTCGCCCTCGACTTCGATTACAAGGATATCGGCCGCCAATCCGGTGAAATCGCTTTGCGCGTCCTAGGCGGTCAACCGGCTTCTAACATTCCCGTCGCCGTTCCACGCATCCGCTGGTTCCATTACAATGAAAAGACCGCCAAGCATATAAATGTAAAAATCCCGGACGAGCTGGTGGCCGTAGCCAAGGAGGTTTATCGATGAGCTTCTTTGGTTCCATCAGCCGTTTCGCTCTGCGAGGCAAGTTCGTCCTGCTGGTGTCGGTCGTGACGATCGCCAGTATGCTGATTATCTCCGGTTACCTGATCAAACGACAGGGCGTCATATACCACGACGAGCTTGTTAAACGCGGCGAAAACCTGGTCTCTAACCTGTCTTACAATGCCGAGTACGGAGTAATTCTGGAGTCGTCCTCGGAACTGGAGAACCTCATACGCGGGGCGGCTCGGGCCAACGATATCGTCCATATTGCCATTACTTCATCCGACGGACGCGTTCTGGCTGAAATCGGGACCGATTACGGTGAAAACAGCAGAACCATCGATAAAGAAATTTACAGTCCTTCGGACGACAAGAAGTTTAAGTACCGTCAATTCATATCCAGCAATGACATCGAATACATTGAGCTGACTTATCCGGTTGAAACGCAAAGAATGTCGGTCTCCAAGGAAAATCTCGGGTCTTTGTACTCTGATTCCGAAAACGCGGCCGTCATGGAAAAAATCGGTGAGGTTAAAGTCTGCATTACGCTGGAAAACCTCAATAAAGAAATCAGAAACGACGTCAACCCTGCTGGCCATTCTGGTTATTATTTCCGCCATTATTATCATGTCGGCCTTTGCCAGGGTCATTACCCGCCCGATAGAAACGCTGGCGAAGGTCACCGATCAAATATCCAAGGGTGATTTGACGAAATCGGTTGATATTAACCGGTCCGATGAAATTGGGCATTTGGCCCAATCGTTCAACCGAATGATCGATTCGCTGAAACGATACCAGGATGAAGTCGAGGAGTACAACCGTACTCTCGAAGAGAAAATCATCGAGCGGACGCGGGAACTCGACGAAGCCCAATCGCAGTTGATACAATCCGAAAAAATGGCCGCTCTGGGTCAGTTGGCCGCCGGCGTGGCGCACGAGCTGAACAACCCGCTCGGCGGTATACTCGGTTATGCCCAGTTTACACTCGAAAAGATGGAAAAGAAGCCGTTGGAACAGATGACCGACAAGGACGTCGATTCTTACCGCCGGTATTTGAAAGACATCGAAACCCAGGCTCGTCGGTGTAAGACAATTGTTCAGAATTTGCTCAAATTCTCGAGATCGTCCCATTCGGCTGAATTCGAGATGCTGAATATAAATAATATTATCAACGAAACTCTGACCTTTATTGAGCATCAGCTTATGATGCAACAGATTCACCTTATCCGTAATTTCGGTGATGATCTTCCCGATATTCCGGGCAACGCCGGTCAACTCCAGCAGGTCTTTACAAATATCATCATTAACGCTATGCACGCTTCCAAGTCGAATACGGAAATCAGTCTCAATACTCGTTATCTCCCTCCGCTGGGAGAATTTACCGGAGCGGTGGAAGTCTCCGTTACCGATCAGGGTTGCGGGATTAGCGAAGAAAACATCAAGAGAATATTCGAACCGTTTTTCACGACCAAGGAAGTCGGCAAGGGTACGGGGCTGGGTCTGTCGGTCAGTTATGGTATCATAAAGGAACACGGCGGCGAAATAAAAATCGATTCGACCGTCGGCAAAGGCACCAATTTTACGATAATATTTCAACTGGAGAAATCGACCCAATCGGCCGATAAAGCCAATAAATAAAAAGTTTGGAATTGCATCTGAATTATGGCAATCGCAACAAAAAGTATCCTGGTGGTCGATGACGAGGAAGTTATGCGGGAATTCCTCTTTGAAGTTTTGGAGGACTTCGAAGTGGAAAAAGCATCCGATGGCGATGAAGCCATCATGCGTTTGAAGGATAAACGCTTTGACCTCGTTATCACCGACATGAAAATGCCTCGCGTACCCGGTGAGGAAGTCGTTAGATATGTTAAAGAAAATTACCCGGAATCGGGCATTATCGTAATATCCGGGTATTCGTCGCTGATGTCGGTGACCAGTGCCGTCGGGCACGGTATCGACGCCTACCTTTCCAAGCCGTTCACCATCAAGCAGCTCAGGACCGAAGTTGAAAAGGCGATGTATAACCGCGAGCAGACCGAGGAAGGCGACGAGGGGGCCCGGCTGTGAAACATCGTGTACTGGTAATAGACGACGCCCCGGTTATTCGCGAACTGCTGAAAGACGTCCTGACCGACTTCGGATTTCACGTTGACCTGGCCGGGAACGGCCTGATCGGCACCCAGCATGTCGAGAAAAACGACTACGATCTTATTTTCTGCGATGTCCATATGCCCGTCCTTAACGGTCAACAGACGGTTATACGCATCAAGGAAATCAAGCCAAATATACCGATAATCATGACCGACTCCTTCCCCGACCTTGACGCTCAGGAAGCACAGGACGCCGGCGCCATATGTTGTCTGAACAAGCCTTTCGATCTTGACGAACTCAGACAAATGCTTAAACATTTTCTGAATGTTAATGAAATAAAAGTTTTTTAGGCGAGTCATCGTAGATGGACGCGCAGACGACCAAAATAATAATTGTCGATGACGAAGAAATTGTCCTCTCTCTCGCACACGACGCCCTTGAAGACAGCGGCTATGAAATAGAACTGGCCAAGAGTGCCGACGAAGCCATTCAAAAGCTGGAAAAGGGGTTCTTCGATTTTATCCTGACTGATATTCGCATGCCCGACTGCGACGGCATTCAACTGGCCCGCATGGCCCGCCAGTTGATTCCTTCTATAGGTGTCATGTTCATGACCGGCTATGCCAACCTGAACTCCGCCAAGGATGCCATCAAGGAAGGTGCCTATGATTATATCATGAAGCCGTTTGAGCTGAATGAAATCAGGCAGGCCGTCAAGAACGCCATCGGCAAGAAAAAGAACGAAACTGAAAAAACTCTCAATAACGAGCTAAGCCGGCTTTCGGAATTGAACGAACTCATGTACACCATGGGCGATCGCAAGTCGCTCGTACGGCTTTCCCTCGGGTTCGCCATGATGCAGGCGCGCGCTTCACGGGGAGCGATTATATTTAAGACCGGCAATAAAAATGACGTGGAAATAATCTCCACGGCCAACCTCGCCGGTAATGATTTCGTCGAAGCCATAGTTTCCCTCGATAAAGATTATTTTTCGAGGCTCACTCCGGACCTCGACGTGCCCGCCATAATCGGGTCCCTTGAGGAACATCCGCTGTTTAAAATGTACGGCGACCGGAGCATGGCGAGCTTCCTGATTCCGCCATGGTTCAAAGATTCCGATCAACTGGTCAATATTGCCCTTAAGCGAGGTTCCCGGCTGTTCGGCATGCTGATTATGGGCTACCCCGAAGATTCGGATACACTCAAAGGAAGCGACCTGAAATTTCTCGGTATTACCGCCAATCAAATTGCCATATCACTCGAAAACATCGCCCTGCTGGAAGATTCCCGTCACGCCTACGCCCGGCTTAAAGACCTTCAGGATCAAACCATACAGTTGGAAAAAATGGCCGCCAAAGGCGAAATGTCGGCCGAGATCGGCCACGAACTCAACAATTTCCTCGGGGTGGTTTCCGGTAACCTGTCGCTGATGGAGCATCATCTTCAGAACAAAAATTATGATGATCTGGAAAAATACCTTAAGGCCATTATCGCCAACCTGGAGCAGATGAAAAAATTCACGTCCAACCTTATGGATTATTCCGGGACCGACAGCGACTATGCCACATGTAATATCAACGATTTGATCGATAATATCATTCAGTACTTGATAGCTCAAAAAAGAATGCAAAACGTCGAAGTGAAATTCGACCGCTCGTCCGAAGACATAATCACCATAGCCGATAAAAGCCAGTTTCAGCAACTTCTTTATAACCTTATCAACAATGCCGCCGATGCCACTCTCGATAAACCCGATCCCGGCGGGACTGTCAAAGTTTCTACCAAACTGTCGCAAAACGCGGGGAGTTATACCCTGATTATCGAAGACGATGGTACCGGATTTTCCCCCGAACACCTCGAACACGCCTTCAATGCCAGATTCACGACCAAGGAAAACGGCCACGGTTTCGGGCTGTTAGTTTGTAAGCGAATTATTGAAAATCATAATGGGCAGTTGCACGTCAATTCTCAGCCCGGTTCGGGAACGAAAATAACCATAGACGTGCCGGTCAAATCCAAATCCAGGCAGCCCGTCGCGGCGCTCTGATTCTCCGACATAATTCAAATAAAAAAGGCGGAATGCTCAATTACCGTCACATTCCGCCGGGAAAAAGGAAGAGACAAGGGTGTTATTTTTCCAGAGACACCATGATACCCCACTTTTGAGGATTCATGGGCGGCGAGGCGTTGAAATCCGGGAAGGAGTGAGAACCGTCGGTGACGTAGTACGCATAATAAGATCCCTTTTCGAGGAATATCGTTTGATTAACCATACGGTTCTTGTTGGCGCCTCCGGCGTGTCGCGTCTTGCGGTAAGTCATTTCCCAGACTATCTGACCGTTGTCGGCCTTTTCTATCCATCCATAATCGTACATATCGCCCGATGAGCCTTCGCCCAGGGCATTAATTCTTACTTTGCTGTCTTTATCCAGCGTGAATTTTTCACGGACGTCTTCATCATCGCCGATTCCCGTCAGATCAACCAGGAAATTTGCATTCTTGGGCAGATCCTCAAGGACTTCGATCTTGCTGTCATCGAAATCCTTCCCTACCCCGGAAATAGTAATGCCATACAGGTCTTTATCTATAGGCGGCGAAGCGTTCCAGTCGCGGTAGGCGTGTGAGTCATCGGTTACAAAGTAAACCGCATAAGTGCCCGCGGGAAGCTTGATGTTACCGTCGAACTTCCTGTTCTTACGTGCTCCACCGGCGTGCTCAGTGTTGTCTTCAGTCATTTCCCAGACCACTTCACCGGCATTGTAATCTTCAATCCAACCATAATCGGCAAAATTACCGTCGCTCGCTATTTCCCCGATGGCGAGAATGTGCAGCTCCATCGGTTCCTTCAGGATGAAGCCCATTTGCTTGAACTGGTGATTACGAACCCGCGTGAGAGATATAATCGTCTTTTGTGCGAACTGGTCCTGATAATCGTGGATATACTGCTTGTCGTTCGGATCGAGAGTGTACAAAACCATACCATAGTGCAACGGATCATACGGTGGCGGGACATTCCAGGCCCCGAAGCTGTGACTGTCGTCGGTTCCGACAATGGCCAGGTAATTTCCGGCCGGGAGTTCAATTTCTCCCACGAAACCCCGGTTTTTCCGTCCACCCCCAGCCCACGAAGTATTCCAGCGATCCATCGACCAGACCTTTTCTCTGGTGTCGGCGTTTATAATCCAGCCGTAATCGACAAATATCCGGTCGCCGCTGGAATATTCTCCAATAGCATCTATCTTTATTTTCAAATCACGATCAAGAGTGAAACCCTTCTTTTCATAAAAATCGTCGTCGGGTTTGGACAGATCGACAAAGGAATTATCTTCGATGGTTTTGACCGGGTCATATTTCTCGAAACTTCCTTCAGGCGCTTCGATCGTCATCATAATAAGGTCTGAATCTCCGGAGTACTCTTCGTCATATTTCCGCACCTCATTGCCGTCAAACATGTCACCGATAATTTCGATAACGCCGTCCAGACCTTTCAAATTGGTCGAAATGCTGGAAATGGTATAAGGACTGCCGACATAAAAATAGGCTTCATAACTCCCCGGGTCCAGAGTGATTTCATCGGAAAATTCCCTGAGATATTTGGACTTTTTGTAGCGTTCAGTGTCGTCGGCATTAAGAACCCAAACCGGTTCCCTGCTTTTGGCATCCAGAATCCAACCGTAAGCGAACATGTCATCGGAGTATTTGGATTCGGCTCCGATCGCCCTGATTGAAAGCCTGGTTTTATCCTTTAACTTAAAGCCATCGACGGCCAAGTCGCCAGGTCTGAAATCCCGCATGTCTATTACCGTCTCGCCGGCTTTGGCGGTAGTGGTACCGAACGCGACAATTATCGGAAGAACCACGACCACAACAGCCGTCCCCAGCAAGGCCTTAATTTTCGCCAAAATTTCTCCTTTCCCTGTATATGAAACTCATACTAATTTGGTTTACGAATCGGCAGGTTAAGAGTTTCAAGAGTCTGGCCAGTTTATTGTCGCCCCGCAGGTTTGCTGCGGGGCGATCATTTTGGCAAAAATTATTAAAAGTCGGTTGTCCCGGTGAATTTGAATGAACCCAGATGCAAAGCCGGAACCGCCAGGCAGCCGACGGCGTCCCACCACGACGGAATCAACTGCCGGTCTTTCGATATCCCCTTCACATTGGAGAAGGCCCGGATAATCGAATCGGTAAAGCGAAGATTCTTGATACCGTGCTTGATTTCGCCGTTTTCCACCCAGAACGTTCCGTCACGGGTCATCCCCGTCAAAACGGCTTTGGGCGTATCGATAAAGCCGTTTAGGTAATGAAAACGCGTAACCAGAATCCCGCGTTGCATCGAGCGCAGCATTTCATCGCGCGCTTTATTTCCGGGAGCCATGAACAGGTTCAGCGCAATCGCCCCTTCTCCCTGGTTGTCGGCTGTCAGGGCATGGCCGGTGGACTGGGTCCCCGCCCGAGCGGCGGACGTGCGGTCATAGACGACGCCTTTCGGAACGCCTTTATCCACAAAAACTACTTTCTTTTTGGGAACGCCTTCAAAGTCGAACGGGATCGCGATTCCGCTCGGATCGTTGCCGTCGTCGTAGATCGTTATGGAATCGTCCATGACCTTCTTGTTGAGATTATGGGCGACAAACGACGTCTTCTCTTCAAACGCCTTGGAACCGAACGCAATGTAGTTGGTCCATTCCATCGCCTCGGCTACGGCCGCCGGTTCGAGAATGACTTCGTACTCACCTTCTTTAAGCGGTTTCGGCTTTTTCGCCTTATACGCCTTTTCTACCGCAATGTCAGCCAGAGCCACCGGGTCGATATCTTCGACATTGCGCGACATGCCGCTGGCATAGCCGGATGATGAGCTCGACATCGCAATCACATTGAGGCTCGAACCGGTTACCGATTGATAACAACGCACACCGTTGGTGTTGAATACGGCAATCTCGCCTTCACCGGTCGAGAACGCCCCGGCTAGCGTGAACTTACGGCGATTGGAGCGGTAGATCATTTTCTTGACCATACGGGCTCGATCATTCGGCTTGTAATTGGCGGTCGCGTCAAAGTACGTCTTAATATCGGCGTACGCTTCCGGACTCGGCAGACCCTGAAAGTACTTATTATCCTTCTGGTATTTCGAAATCTCTATGGCGTTTTTAAGTGTCGCCTTAAGATCGTTCAGGGCCATCGAATTGGTGGACGCCACGCCGATCTTCTTGCCGCGTATAGCCCGGAACATGATGGTCGCGTTGGTTTCGTGGACGTTCTGATGAATCGTGGAATTGGCATATCGGGTCAAGCCGGTATCTCTGCCGATAAAGACTATTTCTGTCTGGTCGGCTTTCGATGATTTGGCCACCTTTTCAAAGGTCGAAAATATTTTGTCTTTGCCTATCATTTGCTCACCCCCACCTTGATCTGGCGGAATCGGGCGGGCGACGTTCCGTGCGCCACGTGCGCCGATTGCATCGGCTCTCCTTTTCCGCAGTTGGGCACGCCCCACACATGCCAGTGATTTTTATTGCAGATGGCGTCGCAGGAATTCCAGAACTTGGGCGTCATGGCCGTGTAAAGCGGGTTTTTGTACATCTTGCCCAGCTTGCCGTTCTTGATTTCCCAGGCACATTCCACGCCGAACTGGAAATTGAGACGCTGATCGTCAATGGACCACGACTTGTTGGCATCGAAGAAAATGCCGTCGTCGGTATCGGCGATAAGATCATCGAGCTCCCATTGGCCCGGTTCGAGGTTGATATTCGTCATACGAATTAACGGCACCCGGTTCCAGCCGTCGGCCCGCATCGTACCGTTGGAGCGCTGTCCGATAACCGGCGCCGTCTCGCGACTGGTCTGATACCCGACGTGCACGCCATTTTGAATTATCGGCGCTCGCTGGGCCTTGACACCTTCGTCGTCATAGCCGAACGACCCCAGACCGCCTTCGACCGTAGCGTCGGCGAAAATATTGATGATTTCGGAACCGTACTTGAGCTTGTTTAAACCGTCGATCTGCATGAACGAACCACCGGCCAGAGAGATCTCGGTCCCGAGAACGCGGTCGAGTTCGGTCGGGTGGCCGCACGATTCATGCACCTGCAGAGCCATCTGCGAACCGCAGATAATAATATCCTTGACCGTATCGGGACAGGCCTCGGCGGACAGAAGCTGTATCGCTTCCTCGCGCACCCGGTCGACATGATCCAGCATTTTCAGGCTTTCCACGAATTCATACCCCAGAGTCGCGAAATCGCCCCGGTGGGAATTGGGATACGAGCGCTTTTGCACGTCATTGCCGTCGTACGCAATTGCCTCGTACCCGGCGCCGGATTCGAGCAGGTCCTGTTCGATCTCTGCCCCTTCAGTGGAACAGAAAATCTTATTGTATTTAAAGAAGTCCATCGAACTCGACGCCGTCTTGATGCGATCGTCGGTTTTGAGCTTGTCACAAATTTCCAGCAACAGACCCATCTTTTCATCGAGCGGTACGGCGAACGGATCTTTGGCGAACCTGGTTTTGTAATGATCCTTGAACACCTCCTGCTCGGCGAGACGGACGGCTTCTTTTTTGGTCGTGGCCGAAGCGCGGGCTATCTGAAGCGCCTTGTTGGCGGTCTTCTTGATGTCGCCGTCCTTGATCGACGCTATCGAGGCAAAACCCCAGGCCCCGTTGTAGAGCACGCGAATGCCGACGCCGACGTCGACCTCGCGGTTGAGCGTATCGACCGTGCCGTCGGTCACCCGGATAGATTCTGTCTCTTTCCGGACATACCGACAATCGGCATAATCGACCGATTTGCCTTTGAGCCAGTCGAGCGCGTTTGATAATTTATCTTTCATCCTTCCTCCAAAAAAAGGGATTTGACATTTCACTTGCAGAAATTACGGATTTTTAATTTACGAGTTTTGAAAAATAAAATCAAGAGGGGAAAAATAGCCTGAAATTTAAATCCGAGGTTAATTTAAAAACGTAAACTCGTAAATTGCAGCCCGTTATATTGATCCCCGGCCGACCTTATTCGGCCGCTGCCTCGTTTTTTAACGCACATCCTTCCGGCAAGACAAACAAGCTGTCGGCGACATCCTGCGACTTCATGCCGACGACCTCTCCGGACATGGACATAACGTCCATCAAAATTTCATCCGAGTCGGAGCCGAACATATTTTGGTACATGGCGAATGCAGACTTGGTGAATTCGCTGGAATCGCTGTCCATACCGACTGCCGCCAGTACCGAATCGGAGGGGCGCCGGACCACGGTTTGCATACTCATATTGTGTTTAACTACGAGGCAGTTGTACGCCATCGATCTTCTCGCAAGTACCTTCATGTGAAAATTCAATAACTTGCTTAGAGAATTTCCCTCTTCAAGGTCAAGGCTCGTCGTATCGGCATCATCATCAATACCCAGAATGTGCCTCTGGTTTGATTGATAGTTATTGTAAATATCCTGGCCCGGAAAACTCGTGCATATCCAGATATTGGTCGTCACCAGCATGGAATCGAGGTCGGAACCTTTGCAGCTGGTACGCAGGCTGATCCGACGGCATGGAAATCCATTAATGGTGTCGACGACGTTCAACGAATCCATCGTCGTGGTACATTCGTAATTATCGAACCGGGGATCAGGGGGAATATTAAACGAAACGAAGCCGGTATCTACGGGCTTTTGAGATACATCCTGCATCGGACTTAAATCGGTCGTAACGTACGTATTGGTCGACAAATCTATATCCCAGCCGGTCAGGCCGTCATAATCATTTATAGTGACGCTGTTTTCTGCATTAACGTCCTCACTCATCTGCAGCAGACCGTACGGTTGCGATACCGTCTCCTCCCGGGATTTATCGCCGGCAATGTATTCGACCGTTCGGGTTTTTACCCCGCCCATC
>CAZMWI010000025.1:0-24261 GCA_964569945.1 uncultured Ignavibacteriaceae bacterium | reverse complement strand
AGAAAAAAGTTCGGTCCACGAAGATGATGCTGAGAGTACAGAATGACGGACCCCAGTGTCAGGTGTCGGGTGGCCCAACATTCTCCCTTCATAAAATTCAGGGTCTGCGAATGGCGGGTTTCTAGAACTCGTTCCGGTTATTAATTAAGACATCAAAACCACCCATCATTCTTTAGGACTTTCAACAGAAGTTTCGAACTGCGAAGAGCGGAGACTTTCGATCTACTGCATAAGGAAGAATCGTCTAACCATTAGTATTTTCGCACGGCAAACTCGAAAATGTCCGGTCGGGCATAATGACCGGCCACATCGTACAGCCACTTCTGGTCGGGGATTTTCTCGAGGTCGATCTCGGCATACAATATTCCCTGTTGCGCATCGAGCGGACCCGCGAGCAATTTGCCATCCGGCCCCGCTATACAGCTGTTCCCTTTGTTGACCCATTCCCTGCCCTCGGTGTAATGCTGCTTGAATTCAAACCGATCAGGGATATCCGACATCCTCACCGCCTGAGCACAACTGATGACAAACATTGCGCCCTCGCGCGCAATATGACGAATCGCCACCTGCCATGATTCGGATGAATCCCAAGTGGGCGCAACGTAGATTTGGACTCCTGCCATATACATAGTCATCCGGGCCAGCGGCATGAAATTCTCCCAACAAATCAATCCACCGAGTCGGCCGAGGTCAGATTCGCAGGTGACCAATGACGAGCCATAGCCCGGTGCCCACATCAAACGCTCACCACCTGTCGGAACAAGTTTCCGGTGCCGACCCATTTCTGAGCCGTCAGGACCAATGTACACCAACGTGTTATAGACGCTGGACTTGCTGGCCGCATCGTTGCGTTCATTGACCCCCAGCGCGACATACACTTCCGATTCCCTGGCGGCCTTACCGATGCGGGCGAGACTTCCATCTCCGGCAGAAACAGCGCTGTCGAGAAACTCGCGGAAGAGGCTGCTAATTAGGTCCTTTCGCGCCGGTGGCAGGACCCACACCCAGTCGGGGTAGGCCGAGATAAACGCTTCGGGGAACACGACCAGCGATGCGCCGCCTCGGGAGGCTTCCTTGATCAAACCGCACGCTTTCTCAATGGTTGCGTTTTTATCCAGGAATACGGGCGCCTCCTGAATGGCGGCAACTTTGAACTTACTTTTCATCCCGTTTATTTTCCAATCTTACATGTTTAAACTTAGTGGTTACCGTAAAACATATACGAACGTAGACCGAATAAATCGACTATATTAATAAAAGGATCGGCGTGCGCGACCTAAGCCCGGCGTGGCCCGCCATTCCGCCTTCATAAAATTCAGGGTTTGCGAATGTTGGGTTTTTAATAACTAAATATGACAAGAATTCCATAAACAAAAAACCCGGGCCATACTTCGACCCGGGTTTGTAGATGGAACTATTGTATTGTATATATATTAGCCGGTTTTACCGGCACCGACGACTTCGCCGGCCATAGTTTCATGATAATCAAGAACCCCTTGATTTTCAGGCATCGGCTGCGACAAATCGAGGCCGTGGGCGTCGACCAGAACCTTATCCCTGAACCATTTGTCGAACGGGTCGTTGGATTTCAGAAGAGAACCGAAGGCTTTCTGAGGGTTGTCGCCCCCGATCATGACGACACACATGTCGCCTTTCGGAGTTTGCTGCAAAAAAACCCTTTCTTTCTTGATGCCGGCTTTCTTCCGAGACGATTTGTATTCTTCGAATCTCGGTCCGTTAATTTCCTTCACATAGTTCTTCCAGGTTTCCGTTTTGCCTGCCGCGAGCGGCACGGCGAATAGATACGTGTTCATGAGCGCTCCTTGTTGAGTGTCAGGTTCTTTTAGTTAGGATGTCTATATATTGAGCAAACAAATTATGACTCGCCATTGTTCCCCGGGCGAAAATTCTCCTGAATTACGCTGATATACTTTCGGAAGCTACTTTGTCCGTGGAATATCGATAAACGGTCCGGTACCTTCGGGAACGTCGATATGTTTGACTATTTTATCGTCCCAATATTTTTCCAACGCTTTAATTTTTTCGGCGGTCAACTCTTTACCGGCCGGTCTTCTGAAGTATTCCGCTTGACCACCGGGAATAAGTTCCACGTTGGGCTCGAAAGATTCATAATAGCCGTAAGGCGGATATCGCTCGTGGGCCATCGACCTCACCCGACTGTGAGCCGGTTTAAACCGTGCAATCACGTAATCGTTCAAACCATATCCGTCGATTATGGCCACCTTCGGAAAGACCCAGCCGGGAACACCGACCGTTGTGAAATAAGCGGTCGGATATTTCCCGGCGTATTCCGGCACAACCAGGCTTCGCGATGGACATTTGCGGACCTGCCGCTCGTAAAACAGCTTGTGCTCCTGACGACGGATGCAAACCAGATGATCGGTCAGCCATTTCTGCAAGATATCGTCGGGTTTGGCCAGCGGCCACAGGAAGAACGGCAGTTTATCGGCCGCGGTTATTTGCAGCGTATCGACCAGTTTCATCGACGTGATTTTCTTTTCATAGAAATGATGCACCCACGGAATCGGCAGGGAGAACACGATAAGTGCGACAAGTGATGAGATGGCAAACATAGGACGAATATTCATTTTATTCATGAAATACACGAATGACAGGAGAATCAACGGCGGGAGATGACTGTAAACACGCCATTCGAAATGATCGCCGCCTATTGAAAAAGTATAATACCCCACCTGAAAACAAAGCGTCGCCACAGCGATGATAGTGCACAATCGCTGACCGGGGAAGTTATTATCGGGCAGTACGATATTCCTGAAATATTCAGTCAGGCCATTGCCGATTTTTTTTTGCTTCTTTACACCGATAATAATCGCCGCGATGAGTGCAATCACCCACACCCAGACACCGTACTCAAGAATGAACGACGTCAGGTATCTTATTCCGGACTGGGGCCAGGCCGCCACGTGCTTGGCATAAAACGTATTCGGCAGCCATTCGCCATAGAAGGACCTCCTCCAGATCAGGTGAAGCGGCGGGATCAAAATCGGCAGAACCGACAGCACCCATTTAAAGTTGATCCTCCCTTCCTGATAGTCACCAGTGACGGATAACAGCAAAATCAAAATTGTACTTATCACGACCAGTATGCCGTCGGGCCGGGCCAGGTATACCGCCGACGACGCGGTTGTCACCGCCAGCTTCCATTTATTGCTTCCCGTATTGCCGGAAATTACGGCCACAATCCATGCCGTAAAACAGAAATTGAAAAGCGCCGTCTCCAAACCGGAACTGGTCCAGGTTAAGAAGGTCGTATTGAGCAGTAGGCCGGCAAGTACTAACGCAATGAGGGCAGACCTGTACCTTATCAGCTTGTCGTTCAGTTTCATTCTTAATAGTACCGATACTACAAGAAGAATGGCGCCAAAGGAAAACAGGAGCGAA
The DNA here is from genome assembly GCA_964569945.1 of uncultured Ignavibacteriaceae bacterium. Taxonomy (GTDB): domain Bacteria; phylum Zixibacteria; class MSB-5A5; order GN15; family PGXB01; genus CALAMC01. Next base: position 20,838 of record CAZMWI010000025.1, on the reverse strand, counting down.
AGCACGTTGACCGCATCCGGAGGCTGCACGCCGAACAGACGCCAGACAAAATCGAGAATCAGTACCCAGAGAAAACTGGTATATCCCTCGACCGGTCGAAACGGCGGCGGATTCCAGACGAAACCGTGCCCCAGAATGCTGTTGCTGACATATCGAAAGGCGATGAAGGCGTCATCGGTCAGGAAATAGAATTCCCGCCAGCCGATGTACAGCCCTACTGCCGCCAGTACGAGGAAAACGCCGGTTATCGGCTTGAAATTTCGCAAGGTCTTCGACACCTCCGGGAACTCAAACGGCCATAATTAGCAGACTTTGTCCATTTTGAAGTTACACCGCCCCGACGATTATTGCAAACGGATTCTAACAATAGCAAATAGCCGCCCAATGGTCGGAAATTGTTTGATTTATTCGCCGCCTTTATGTATACTTCGCAATCGCCGGGAGCAGATAACTCGGTTTTGATAAGTTGTAGGGTCTTTGAAAAATACTTGGGTAAGGGCTTATGCAGATTATTTGCATTTCTTGCGGCAGTCAGAGTCAGGGCGAGAAATTCGCCAAAGACCTGGCGGCCAAACTGGGTTATCAGAGTTTGGGACGGGATCAGCTTCTCGAAGAGGCCACGCGCCATCGTATTCCCGTCGGAAAACTGGAAACGGCCATTATCAAACCGCATATATTCTCTGAAAAACTGGCACAGGAACTGGAGCACTACAAGGCGCTGGCGACTAGTATCCTTTGCGAAAAAGCGCTTGACGGCAACCTTGTCTATTACGGACGCACCGGTCACCTGCTTCTCCCCGGTATCAGCCATATTCTGAAAGTACGCATCGTATCCGATTCCGAATACCGCATCCGGCACGTCATGGAGACGCTCCAGCTGCCGAGGGAAAAAGCCAAGCGGTATATAGAACAGATCGACGACGACCGCCGCAAATGGGTCAAGACTTTCTACAATATCGAGTGGGACGTTAACACTCTCTACGATCTTGTCTTGAACCTGAGCTATATGAACGTCAACAACGCCGCCTCGGCCATCTGCAGTATGGCGCAGATTCCCGAATTTCAGGCGACCCCGGCTACCACGAGAGCCCTGAAAGACCTCTACATGGCGTCGACTGCCAGGCTGATGCTGTTTTCAGACCGACGGACCAGCTCATTGAATATCAGGCTTACGGCCAACGACGGTGTCCTCAATATCACATATCCCCAGCAGCAGGCGGATGATGTCGATATTATCAGCAGGATATTGTACGGCCTTAAAGACGTCAAAGAAATGGTCTTTACCAAGGCCCAGACCAATATTCTCTGGATTCAGGAAAAATTCAACGTCGACAACGAATCGTACAAGCGGGTTCTGTCTCTGGCCAACAACTGGGACGCCGCGATCGAGCTTATGCGGCTCAATCCGAGCGAGACGCCGGAACCGGCCGCCGCGGACGCCGCAATACAGAAGGCCGCTCCGGAAACCTGGCGGGAGACGGGCATCATCGACGAAAGCGAAGATACCGGGTCGGAAATGACTCCGGATATGTCGGGCGTCTATGAGCAACTCATCCGCGACGGGCGCGCAGGAGGCAAACGGAACGTCCCGGGAACGCAAAAAAGCCTCATTAACGCCATCGATCGTTCGGCCAATTATAAGCTTATAATTTTCGACAATGCTTTCCTGTCCAAAGGCGAGGCGACCCAAAAACGAACTCTTCAGGAATGGTCCAACATGCTGATCGAAACACTGAAGACGCCGGTGGTGTCGTTAAGCGAGCTGCAGTTTAAATACCAGTTCGGTCCCAAGCACCTGTTTCGTATGTTGTTATTCGGAGGCTTGACGGCTGTCATAATTTTCCTGCTGTTTCATTTCAACTCTGAAATAATAAAATTTTTATCAAACACGAGCACGGAGACACGGATTATTGGGACGGTGGCGATTCTTTTATTCGTCCCGGTTTTCGCGTACATTTACAGTACCGTCACTGGTTTGCTGTTGAAACTTATAAAGCTCGAATAGGGAGAGATCGTAGGGCGACATGGGTGATCTATTTATAACACTGACCGTGGGCAAGGCTTTGCAGGTTGTCCTGCTGGGTTTTATCGGGGGTGTCTTGAGCGGATTTATCGGAAGCGGCGGAGCGTTCTTTATGACGCCCGGTATGATGAACCTCGGAGCGCAGGGTATTATCGCGGTCGGTTCAAACATCACGCACAAATTCGGTAAAGCCATGGTCGGTTCCAAGAAACACGGTGAGCTCGGGCACGTCGACAAGAAGCTCGGCATTTTCATGCTTATAACCGCATTTCTGGGAATTCGTCTGGCCGTTTGGATCGCATCGAGCCTGTTCGGCATGACCGACAGCCACGCCGCCCAGGGAGCCGCGGCCAACTTGTATATCAGCGCCGTGTTCGTCATAATGCTTTCTTTTGTCAGTTTCACCATGCTGATCGATATCTTCAGCAAGAAACCCGAAGGCGACACCGGCCCGTCACGCAAAATATCCGATTACCTGTCACGTCTGAGACTTTTCCCGATGATTTATTTCCCGGTCGCCGACGTTAAAATTTCGCTGTGGGTCCTTCTGATTGTCGGGCTGTTCACCGGCTACATGGCTGGAACCATAGGCGTTGGAGGATTTGTCGGCGTCCCCGCCATGATTTATATATTCGGTATTCCGACCGCCGTGGCGGCCGGGACCGAGCTCTTCCTGGCGATGTTCATGGGAGCATTCGGGGCGCTCAACTACGCTTACGAAGGTTTTGTCGATATCAGGCTGGTCGCACTTCTGTATCTGGGATCGCTGCTCGGGATATATATCGGAACGTACGGTACAAAAGTCGTCAAAGAAAAAGTGATTCGCGTTGTCACGGGCCTGATCATCGTCCTGTGTGTCATCAGCCGGATTATCGCCATTCCAATATATCTGGTACAACTTAAGATGATTGAGTCCATCGACGAATCCCAGCTGCCTATTTTCAATACGGTTAGCAAATATTTCCTTTATGTCAGCGGTATAAGCGGCGTCGGTGTGATATTGTTCAACGTGATCAAAGCGTATATAAGGAAGAAACGAGTGTACGCCACCATCATCGCCAAACCGGAATGATAAATATCGGGAGAATATAATGGCCAAAAAAACGCTTGATATATGCATCATCGACGATGAAGTGGTTGTCTGCAAACGGCTTCAACAGTACCTCGGCAAAAGTAATCACAACGTCGAGACGTTCGTGGACAGCACGACCGCCCTTGAACGCCTCGATGAAAAGCGGTTCGATATCGTCGTCACCGACATCCGCATGGACAATATCGACGGTATGGACGTGCTGAATCATGTCATCAACAAGGGTGAAAACACCAAAGTTATCATGATCACCGGCTACGCCACGATCGAAATAGCCCGGCAGGCGCAGGCCAAGGGGGCCTTCGATTTCATTTCCAAACCTTTCCGACCGCAGGACCTCAAGGAAGTGATCGACCGGGCCGCCGAAGAACTCACAAAACATGGCGAAAAACAAGATTAAGAACTCTTCTCTGTTCGACATCCTGCAGGATGATCCGGACCAGACCGGCGGTCTCTCGCGTTACGACATCGAAGAAAATAAAATCAGGCAGGCCCTGCTGGAACGTCCCGGCTTTTCGGTCAAGGCTCGTCTGACGCTTCTGTTTCTTGTCCTGTTCCTGGTCAGCGCGGCGGTCTCGGTGGCGGCCATGTTTATGCTGTCCATGATCGACTACCGCGTGCAGTACATCTCCCTCACCGATAAAATCGCCAACGAAATCCAGCACGCTCGGAGAATCGAAAAGAACTATTTCCTGTATAATTCCGACCTGTCCGAAATCAAAGGACATATCGCCAACGCCAACAGCCTGCTGGAACAGGCCTCCCGCGAACTGGGGCACGTTGTCGGGCAGAAAGAAATCAGCGACATCCGAACCGATATCGACAATTATGGCCGACTCGCCGACGAACTGTCGCTAAAAATCGACGACCCCAATTATAAAGAAACCGATGACTTTAAAACCACCGCGGCGGAACTTCGTACGTACGGTTCCAAAGTCCTCGAACTTTCGCTGGATATTTCCAAAAAAGAAAGACAGCGGATATCATCGACTGTGACAATGGCCAAGCGAATTCATATCGCGCTGGTTATAGTTCTGCTCGCGCTTTCGATATTCATCATCACTAACATCAGCCGTCATATTATCGGTCGTTTGAACCGTCTGACCGAAGCCACCCAGCGCTTTGCATCCGGCGACTTTACGCCCATCACGCCCAAGCGAAAGTACAAAGACGAGTTTTCGCTTTTGGTTATAGCGTTCAACCACATGATGTACGAGCTTGAAAAGCGGCAGAATCTCCTGGTCGAATCCCACAAGCTGCGCGCGATCGGTAACCTTACCGCGGGGGTAGCCCACGAACTGAACAATCCTCTCAACAACATCATCCTGACATCGGAGATGCTCAAGGAAGATTATAAAACTTATTCCGATGAAGAAATCGCCGACATGCTGAACGATTTGGTCATTCAGGGCGAACGCGCCCGGCAGGTAGTAAAAAATCTTCTTGATTTCGCCCGCGAAAGCGAGACGCACGCGGAGTATTTTCATATCGACGAACTGATCGAAATGGCGGTGCGATTGGTTAAAAACCAGATCAAGTTAAGCAAGGTCAAACTGGTTGCCGACGTCGGGAAAAATTTCCCGCCGATCTACGGTGATCAGAAACTTTTGATACAGGTTTTTCTCAACCTGTTTATCAACGCGGTCGACGCCATGCCCGAGGGCGGAACGCTGACGGTCGGTGTCGAAGAAGAAAAAAAGACCGGTTTTTTGGCGGTGCACGTAACCGACACCGGCGCGGGGATTCCGGAACATCTGATCAATTCGATTTTCAACCCGTTTTTCACGACCAAGCCGACCGGCGGCGGCACCGGCTTGGGACTGTCGGTATCGAAGGGTATCATCGAAAAGCACGGCGGCTCGATCGAGGTCGAAAGCAAAATCGGGCAGGGATCGACATTCAACGTCTACCTGCCGATAATACCGATACCGGCTGATATCAAAGACAAATACGAAAATGAATCAGAGTAAAAATTAATCCCGGAGATTACTTGATCGGATCGTTCAGATGACCTATGCGGGTATGGCAGTTCTTGACGCCTTTGACCTGCCCGGCCGTATCGAGAATCATCCGGCTCAATTCCTTATTTTTGACCGTCCCTCGGATAGTAACCTCACCGTCCGCCGCGCTGACAGTAATCGATTGATCCCAGATTTTATCATCCGATGCGATGGCAGCCTGCACTTCACACGCCAGCGAGATATTGTTCAACGCCTTCATTGAAGCCTCGGTCGTTTTGAACTCACCCTTTTCGACTGTCATGGCGACCATTTCGCAGATCGTTTCGAGAGGGATGTTTCGGCAGTTGACAATCAGGTCGTAGAGCGACGGATCCCTCCAGTTTTCGTCATAAAGAAGCTTGACCCAGCGATCGCGGTTATTGTCGACTTCCGCGATATACTTGACCGCCTCATCGTAGCTTTTCTTCAATTCCTGCATGATGCTTTCGATCCGTTCTTCGCGGGGGGCTTCCAGCCTGATTTTGAAAACGTGGTCGATACCGGCCAAAAATATCGGCCCGGCATAGCCGAAATAGATGATATTGTCCTGCTTGACAGCTTCCAGCAGGGCACATTTGATAAATATAAGCTGACGGCTGCGTCCATGCGTGAGGCGGTGCCACAGGGTCGGGGTGGTTTCGAGTTCTTCGAGCAGATCGCCTTCCATCAGGTTGTACTTACGACCGCACTCGGCGATAATTTCGCGGTTAATGGTTTTATAATTAAGTCGTTTGCCCAGAAGTCCGGACAGTTCTTCGCCGCCGCTTTTGACGCCCCGCGAAATGGTAATGATCGCCATAACACCCTCCTTGTATTGCCGTCAATATGCGCAATAATTCCGCCCGGGGTCAAGATATAATTCCAATTATGGGTGAATTTCAATCTAAAACGATTTCGACGTACACTACTCGACTTTTATTCTCACCGCTTCTTTGAGGCGGGTCCACCAGAGGGTGATGCTGGCCAGCCCGACTACAATCGCGGCTATGCCGGGTATGTATGATCCTCCCGGGAGCGGGAACATCACTCGCGAACAGCCGTACAGCAAGGCATAAACCGAAAAACTGACCGTCACCGCCAGATAAACGCCGCGCTTCAGCGCCGACACGGGAGTGATTGCTTCGAGCCCCAGCCGGGCGGCGGTCGATTTCCAGAATCCGGGCGGGCGTGTGGTTTTATAGAATTCATCCAGTACTTTCGGCGCGGTCGGTTTGGTTGATAGCGTCACGGCGACCACTACTATGGTCGATATCGAAGACATCAGCAAGAGCTTCAGCCATTCGGCCTCAACCGTGAACAGAATTATGGGTGCCAGCAACAGCGAAACGGCGATCGCGGAAATTTCCGAATGAAGGTTGGTTCTCTCCCAGAACCAGCGCATCATCAGAACGCCCCCGGTCCCGGCCCCGAACAACAGGCTGATGTACCACGCCTTTTGTATCGAGCCAAGATTGACCATCACGGCGATAGCCAAAACCAGCAGCAGGACGTTCGACAACCGGGCGATAAAGACCAGCTCGGTTCTTTTCGGTTCACGTTTCAGCCAGGCGCGGTTGATGATCCGAAGATAAATGTCGTTGGCCCAGTAGCCGGAGCCCCACGACAACTGCGTGTCGATGGTCGAGGCCAGGGCGGCCAACATGCCGGTCAGGACCAGTCCCTTGATAATCGGCGGCAAGAGGTCCCGGATTCCGGTGGCGAACAGAAGTTCTCTGCCGGCAACAAACCCGTCGGCCGTCGCGGCTTCTTTGGTGAATGGATATATGATCAACAACCCGACACCTATGATCAACCAGACCAAACTGCGCAAAAATATCTGCAGCCAGGTGAAAACGACCGCCGACATTCTCGCGTCTCCGTCGCTGCGGCACGACATCATCCGCTGTGCGAAATAGCCGGTGCCGTCGCTGTTGCGCTCGAACAGCCATTGCAGAGAGATTATGACCAGAAACGGAAACAGCGCCTCACCCGAGGTCGGACTGAACGACAGCATCTTCCCGGCACCGGCGGCGCCGTAAAGCTCGGTCAGACGGTCGACCATCATGCCGAGGCCGCCCGATTTCACGACGACGACAATGGCGTAAACAAGAGTCCCAACCATCGCCAGGGCAAACTGCACGGTATCGGTCGCGATGACCGCCCGCAGACCACCGGTCATAGAGTACAAAGCCGTGAAAGCGAGAATTAACACTATGCTGATGACGTTGTTGGCCGTTGCAATGTACGTTTCCAGCCCGGTCGCGCCGGAAGAAATGGGGATTCCGACGTGGGTAACGAAATTCAGAATAGGCTGATAGATGCCCGCCGGCAGCCACACGTTCCAGAGTAGGAATACTTCGCTTATTCGGCACGCGGCGATAAGTACGATCGCTATGATAGTACAGTTCATGATCGTACCGTAGTAGACCGCCTTCAAGCCGCGCAAAGCCAGTACCCCTTTGCCGCTGTAGCGAATCTCGGTCAGTTCGGCATCGGTAATCACGCCCGAGCGGCGCCAGGCGTGCCCGAGCAGAAAACCAATAATAAGAAATCCAAATCCGTAAATCCACAACCTCCAGAGCATGAAAATCCCGCCCGATGCAATCAGCCCGACCACCAGAAGCGGCGTGTCGGCGGCGAACTGCGTCGCGGCCATACTCGTCCCGGCCCGCCAACCTTTGATAGTTCGCCCGGCGAGAAAATACTCGACCAGATTTTGCGACGCCTTGGAGCGGTTATAAAAACCGCTGCTGATGCTGTACGCAACGAACGCCAGGAGAATGATAAGATCAATCATCGGTCGTCCCTGAGTCTGCTCTGAAAATACTCAATAAAACCATAACCATTATTTATAAACGGGCCAATTGTCCTCGTACTAGCCGCCGCGACACAATCCCGGCCAAAAGACCTTTGTCAAATGAAGACATTAAGATATCAGGTTCGCGCGAAGATTTCGGTCTTTGTCGTTACCCGACAACATTCGCAGCCTGATCCGCAAGTTTATGCCTTTTTATATTTATAACTCTATACGATAGGTATGCGCAATAATAAAAAGCCCCCGCATTTGCGAGGGCTTTTATTGTCAGGAGTATGTGGCTCCTTAGCTACTTATAAGCAATCCTTACTGACAGGCCTGAGCCGTTGCTCTTACATTGGTCGTTGGTATCGTTTCAGTCGTCGTTTGCGTAGCGGATGCCTCTATCACAATCGGAGTGGTCGGTGTTATGACCTCCTCACGTATTGGCAGATGACAGCTCGCAAACCACTGACCGCAAGTGCACAACGGATCGCCATTATTATAAATGTTATCGATCAGCGTAAGAATATCCAGCAGGTTCAACTCGCAGTCACAATTGGCGTCGCCCGAACACATCTCGTACGGCACCGGATCGGGACCATCCTGATAGATACTGGCAATCATATACAATATGTCGAGAAGGTTCAGGGCCGGATCACCATCGGCATTACCCGGCGTACAATCGCAGCTGGCTCCGCAGGAAACGTTCGGATAGCGGTCGATGGTACCGGCCGCGCCGATGATCGGGTACGGATCACCGAGATTCCCCGCGAAATCGCTCCAACAGTTACCTTCGGAGGTACCGTCGTCCCAGTACCCACCCGAAGCATCGTCTTCTGCGTTGAGATTGTTCTCGAACATGTTATGGAAGACAGTCATATTGTACGTTCCATTTGTCGTTATGCCATAATCCTTGACCGACAAGCCCTTGATATTATCGACAAAGAAATTATCGGTCATCAGGGTAGTTATGGCACCGTTGCCGTTGGTATAAACCAGGCCACCGTAATCACCATCATTGGTGAATTGGTTGCCGCTCATGTTGACCGAAACCGACGATCCGGCGTCGGCGCCTTCATCGACAATTACGAATCCGCCGCTGGTTTCCGATCCGGTCGTGGTGTTGTCGTGAATATCGTTGTTGGTGATGTTGGCCACCAGATCGACGTTGCCGGTATATCCCGGGAACGAGTTGCCGATATAAATGCCGTACTGACAGTCGAAGATTTCGTTCTGGTCCACGGTTACCGTCTTGGTCAGAGGTCCCTGGCCCATCGTGAAAGCATTTTCGATGTAAATAGCCGCCGAGTTGGATTTATCGGTCAGCGCCCAGGTATCGAAACCGTGGAAGACGTTGTTCCTGATCTCGCCGGTCGAGGCCGAGCCGATCTCAAGACCATAACCGAAATCGTCAGCGGTCTTGCTGAACGTATTGCCGGTGATATCGACGTCGACCCAATCGTGCGTTACGATCGCTACACGACCGGAATTGATAAATTCATTGTTGATAATATCGAGATGGGCGCGGTTGGATTCGCTGTGCTCGGGCGCGACCGCGCGCGCATAAATCATCATCTCGTAATATCCGCCGGAGGCATCGGGCACGCTCATGTTGAGCAGGTTGCTTTCACTGAGTTCGCCCGATGAATTCCAGTACAGGAATCCGAACGTATTGTTGGCTTTGATGTCGTCGTAATTGAAGTTCATGCCCTGGAAGGTGATATCCGTCGAATTGACGATTCTCATCGCGGTCTGACGGGAAGTACCGTACGAGGCCACGTTCCAGCCGATTGTCGTCGACGGCTTGTAGAAAGTGCTGTTGCGACCGCCGCCGATAAAAGTCAGGCCGGAGCGGCCATCGATATTCACCGGTCTGGTAAATACCTGGGTGGAAATATGCACGTTGTCACCGTCTCCGGCAAAATCCACGCCTTCCTGAATACGAGAATTGTTGGAGTTATTTAGATACCAATTCCACGGCGATGAATGACCGCTGCCAACATAATTGGCACCCCACCACGGGGAATAGTCGACGTTGGTCGTAATGGCGTCGCCGGTCCCGGGCGCGTCGCTCGCCGGAGCATCATCGCCCTCGGACGGTTCGGTCGTTGAAATTATGCGAGCCGTTACCGGAGAAGTCTCCGGGCCGTCGATGGCATTTGACGCTATCGGCCTGTTAATGATTTCGTGCGTCGTACCGGATTTGGTACTGATACTCGGTCCGGATATATCACCCCACCAGTTTCCGGCCGCATCCAGAAGACCCGTAATCAGGTTTTCTACGGCCAGCGCGTTGCCGGTGAAGTTGTTGAAGTTAATGTGCACGTTGGCCGGTTCCATACCGCCGTACTCATCGACATACGCCGCAACACCGGTATTGGAAATAAAGTTGTTACCGGTGACGGTGATATTTGACGACGTCCCGTCGCACAGGAACGCGTAATAATTGCCGTTGAAGTTATTGCCGGACACGGTGATACCGGAGGCATCGGCAACATATACGGCCATGTCGTTCGACGTGAACTGATTACCGCCAACGGTAACGCCGTTACCGCCGTACACCATCATGAATTCGTTGTTATCGAAGATATTATTATTGTTTACGACGGTGTTGATGCAATACGTCAGGTATACCATCGCTTCGCAGTCGTGAACGTTGTTGCCCTTCACTATTACACCACTGCCCGGTGAATATATATTGATGGCCGACGCCGCCCACGTATCAGGGATGTACTTAATATCGGAAACCTCGTTGCCATTGATGGTGCCGGTCGCGCCGTAGCCGATCTGGATACCGTTCTGTGCCCAGCTTCCGTCGGGCAACGGGCCTTCACCCGTCACGGTATTGCCGATAACCTGCGCCGTCGGATCGGGCAGGGTGGCGTCGTCGCCCATGATTCCGATTCCACCGCGGGTCCAGTCATCGACCGCGTTGCCCGAAATCTCGATGCTTGAGTTGCCGTACACCATGATTCCGAACGTCTGCGGATTGCCGGAAGCGTACAGAAGGTCGTGATATACATTTTCGCTGACTTCCGAAGCGCCGTTGCAGTTGCGAATCAGAGTCCCGACAAATCGATTGACCGTTGCGGAATTGTTACCGTCAAAAGTAAGGCCTGTTACAACCACCTCGATCGTTTCAACTCCGCTTATATTATTGCTGCCGTCGTTGGTTCCACCGTAGGCGAACAGCATCGGATAGAACGTCGAACCGCTTTCCGGAATGGTGTATCCGCTCAAACCACCGGTCTGAGGTTCTATAGTTGCACCGGTCGTGCCGCTGACGGTCAGGTTTTTCGTAACGACAACCTGTTCCGGGTACACCCCGTCAAGGACGTGCACCATTCCGCCGTCACCGACGGCGTCAATGCCGCCCTGGACGGTAGCGAAGGCATCGTAACCCCAGAAATGGCCGTCGTTGGCACAAGTCTCGCAATAATCGTCGTCAACCCAGACTTCCGTCAGTGCGCATGAGAAACCGCAATACGAAAAGTCCGAGTTGCACCACGGGTCAAAATCTACGTTGCCGCTTATTCCTGATTGAATATCCGGGCAAAGCAGCGCACCCCAGTAGTTGTTCTCGGCGTCGGCGGACGTGGTCAGGAAGTTTAGATAGTTGGTGCCGTTACCGTGTATGGTATTGTTATTGAAATCGATCAGTCCCGGGAAACCGTCATACAGTGCAATGCCGCTGCCGCTGTTGCCGGTTATGGTATTGCCGGTTCCGACAATTACCTTGGGATCGTAACCGTTGTTTTCGTTTCCTTCATAATACCCGTCGCCATAATTACTCATAAAGACGCCGTTGCCGTTGTCGAGCATGTCGTTGTCGGTGACATTCAAAGCCCAGACGGCATCGATCCAGAGAGCGCTCATGGTCGTATTGTGAATATTATTGCCGGTAAATTCCAGTGATCCGCCGGTGTGCGGCCGCATTGATTGCAGAAGCACCGCCGCGCCACTCGTGCTGTATATTTCATTGCCGCTGATCAGCAGGCCCGAGAAATCGAGCAGATCTGTCAGCGATGGATCGTATATTCCGAGCGGATCGGCTGGATCATAGCGTTCCGACTCGGTACCCATTGCTATGGCGAAACCATGAGAGCCGTCGGTCACGTCATAGATCGTATTATCCAGCACATGTACGTTCTGATAACCGAAATCGACAGTGTACTCAGGCTGTGTCAGGTATGCCAGTATACCGGTACTGACTCCATGTATGGTCAGATTCTGGACGGTTACATCGCTTGACGAAATATCAACACCCGTTCCACTGCCCGGACTGACTTCAGCCACACCTTTGGTGCCGGAGAGTCCGATAACGGAGACCGCTTTGTCGACCACGGCATTTTCGGTGTACAATCCTTCGTTGACATAGACCGTGCCGTACTCGTCGACGTCGTCGACACCTTCGGTGATACGACCGGTCGTGCCGGATTGAACACTGGCCGCTTCGACGTACAGCGTTCCGTAATCGGCCGTAAATCCCGGCGGGACGTCCGTGCCGGTGGCCAGATACGGTGTGAAATCGAAGTCGCCGTCAACCATCGCCGTCACGGTTGCACCGTCGACGGTACCATAGTAATTGTTGGAACCGTTTTGTATTGCCGCGGCGTTGGTCGCCAGACCGAAATCACATCCTGAGAATTTGTTCTCATGAACTTCCGACGTCACTGAACCGCCGTCTTCCCAGGTCGACACCGCTATTGTCCAGCCGCTGAAAATACAATTATTCACGGCATACGTGATCGGACCAGACGCGTAGGCGTAAACGCCATAACTGTCGGTTGCGCCCGTCCCGGTGAACGTGCTGTTGCTGACAGTAACGTCGACCGGGGACTTTTCGGCCGACTGAATCAGTTCGGCGTCAACAGGCTGAGCCGGAAGCAGCTTTTTGGCAAGTGTCCCGCTGCTCTTGGCGCCGGTGCTGTACGCGATACCCGCGTCATAGGTCGGGTTTGTAATCGTTCCACCGTCGAACACGCAGTCGGCATCCTGCACATAAATGCTGGTCTGACATTGGTCAATATTGACACCGGTCGCGACGGCGCTTCCGAACACCAGAAAGCCGCTGGCTGTCCAGGTCGCCCCGGTATAATCGACCAGGCTGATATTACAGTTGTCGACCGTGGCTGATACCCCGGCACTTATCTGAATACCATTCTGTGCCGTCACCGAGGTCGGGCCTTCACCGATAGTGGTGACATTATCAAGCGAAGCCGTCAGACCGGTTCCGCCGATTGCCACCGCCGTCTTCTGAAAGTCGTCGACCACGACGTTTTCGATGGCCAGATTGTACGGCCCCCCGGTATTGTTGTACGTATATATACCGACACCGTGTTGGGCACCGCTAAAAGTGCTGTTCATTATATTTATTATTTTGGCGTCGGCAAACGATCCGCCGCCATTCCAGAAGCCAACGCCGACAAACCGAGCGTTGGTATCGCCCTGGTTGGCGCCGTCGATAGTCATTCCGGATATAGTCGCGTCGACCCCATCGACAAAGATAACCGGGAAGTTATTGTCGGTCCCGGTCGGGAAAGACGCCGTCAGCGCCGCTGGTGATACTACCGTAACGTCCGCCAGGCCCGCTCCGAGCAGGCTCAGGTCGGCTTTGGTAATATGTACCTGTTCGGTGTACGACCCGGCCAGGATATGCACGGTACCCGATGCGGCAACCGCATCGACACCGTCCTGAATCGCCGCAAAACCGTTATATCCGAAATAAATACCGCCGCCGAGATCCTGACCTTCGGTCGAGCCGATCCAGTCGTCGTCAACCCAGACTTCGGCAATTGTACACGTGAAGGTACAGGTTGAGAAATCAGAATTGCACCACGGGTCGAAATCGACGTTACCGTCGATCATGGGCTGAATGTCCTGACACAACAAGGCGCCCCAGTAGTTATTTTCGGCCATCAACGGTCCACCGGTGGCGTTGGCGTCCACGGAAATACCATACTGATCATTGCCCGTGATCGTGTTGTGGTAGATCGAGCCACTCGGTACCGGGTACGGGCCGCCGTACGGTGCCGAACCGCCGCCATATATGTATATGCCCTGGAAATTGTTGGTGATGGTGTTGTCGTGCATATCGAGCGTGCCGATATCCCAAAACTGGAAGGCTTCGCCTTCGCTCCATTCACCTTCGCTGACGTCATCGACGTCGTTGTCGTATATCTCGGCCGTCTCGGCATGGTTCACTTCCAGAGCCGACCAGTGCTGGCCCTGTTCGGAAGCGTTGCCGCCGATATTGGAAAATGTATTTCCGTACGCGTGCACGGCACCGGTCCGGTCGGGTGACGGTTTACCGCGCAGCGCGATCGACCCGTTGCAGTCGTGGACTTCGTTGTTCGCGAACGTGATGTCCGTGAACGGAAGATGACTGCCGCCGTCGCCACTGCCGGATTCGATATCCATTACCGCCCAGCCGAGTATATTCAAAATTTCATTATTGGTTATGGTCAGCGTTCCGGTCAGATTCTGCCCCAGAAATCCCTGCTGTCCGGACACGTTTTCACCGTCCAGTACACAATTGTTAAGGACAAAATTGTCCACCGATCCGGTATTATCCATATCGAAAATACCTTCGCTCGACGGCACGACGCCGGAAATCGACAGGTTTTCGAAAGTCAGACCGTCAATCGCCGCCGATTGCAGCAGGCGCACACCACCCGTAATTTGGGGACGAATAAACGGATTGCCCGAGATGACCAAGCCATTCTTGTTATAGCCGGAACCGAGCAGGATACTCTCGGCGTACGTTCCATCTTCGACAAATATCTCGAAAACTTCAGCATTGTCGACTGCCTCGTTGATGCGTCCGCTCGCGCCGCTCTGGGGACTGTCGTCATCGACGTACACCAGAGCCAGCGACGGCTGAAAACCGGCCGTCCCGAGGCCACCGTCGGTCCCGCTCGAAAGCCACGGCGTATAGTCGATATTGCCGTCGAGCATAGCCACGACGTCAACCGGGTCGGTGCTGCCGTACCAGTTGTACGATACATCCTGTGTTGCCGCCGCGTTGGTGGCAAAGCTGTAGACGTTGTTGGCCAGGTTGTTTTCGTGAATATTGGCGGTTACCGTCCCGCCGACCTCCCACGTGGAAACCGGGTAGGTCCAGTCGGAGAAAATACAGTTTGTCACGGTGTACGATACCGGTCCCACGGCGTAAGCATAAACGCCGTAGCTTTCGGTCGCTCCCGTGCCATAAAATTCGCTGTTGTGCAGAGTCACGTCGACGGCCGCCTTTTCTCCCGAAATCAGATCATCGGGAGCCATCGGACTGGCTTCGACAAACTGCTTGAGCTGCGTTGTGGCACTTTTGGCCGACGTGCTGTAGGTGATCGCGGCCTCGCCGACGGGATTGGTCACCACGCCGCCATTGAATTCACAATCGCCATCCTGAATATAAATGCTCGTCTGGCACTGATCGATCGTGACATTATTAGCTACGGCCGAACCATAGACAAGAAAACCGGAGGCAGTATACGATTCTCCGGTGTAGTCGACCAGACTGATATCGCAGTTGTTCAGCGTCGCGGCAACACCGCTGCCGACCTGTATTCCGTTTTGGGCCGTGATGCTGGTCGGCCCCTCGCCGATAGTCGTGATATTCTCCAACTCGGCCGTATAGCCGGAACCGTTGATGGCCACCGCTGTCTTCTGGAAATCATCGACCAGTATATCGGATAGAGATATATCGTACGGCCCACCGGTACTATTGTATGAGTAGACGCCGACACCATGCTGCATGCCGCTGAAAGTGCTGTTCATGACGTTTAATATTTTGATATTATCGGCGCCGCAATCGGCATTCCAGATTCCCAGCCCGACAAACCGGTAATTGCCGTCGCCCTGATGGTCACCGTCGATGGTCAGCGTGGAAATCGTGGTTGCAGCGTCATCGACGAATATTATCGGATAGTTATTGTACGAACCGGTAACGAATGATGCTGGCATCGCGGCGAGCGATTTGATAACGACATTGTCGATATCCGCACCGGTCAGGGTCAGGTTATCGGTCGTGATATGAACCTGCTCCGTATAGGTGCCTTCGGCAATTTCGATATAGTCTCCCCCGGAAGATGCCTCCACCGCCGTCTGGACAAAATTGTAATGGTTATCGCCCAGCGGCCAGTCGACCACGACATACCAGATATTACCCGTCCCTTCCTGGGCCGGCTGATCGCGCTCGGAGGTGAAGAATACGTACGACGTCCCGCTATTGTCGGTAAATCCTTTCGGCCACATTTCACCCCAGGTGTTGCCGCCATAGCTTGCCGCCGACAGGCTTTTGGGTGTCGTCCCCGACAAAATGCTTGTCAGCGAGCTGCTCGTGCGGTATTCCAGCCACTGATACGACCAGTCGGCCGGCATTGTCGCGCTGGCGAACACATAATCTCCCCCCACCTTCACCAGGGTCGGGTCATAAGCCCGCGGTGTCGAGGCGTTGTCGACTAAAATCCAATTATTGGTGGGAGCGTTGTAATTATAAATGTAGCTGTTGTTATTACTGAAAATAACCAGATATAAATAAGGTCCTTCAATGAAAAAGCGTGCCAGGCCCCCGACTATTGAGCCGTCGACCAGTAATGGGGGCGTCCACGAGGCTTCCAGTTCGGGGTTGGATGCCGCCCGGCTGGTGTAAAAATGGCTGTTGCCTGTGACCTGCCAGAGCTTGCCGTCAAAGGCGATTTCATCATGATGCGCCTGCCCGTCGCTGAACGGCGTGGCGGCGTCGACCAAATCTTCAGTCTGCGTCCACGTGGTCCCGCCGTCCGACGTATACCACCCGTACAGGTTACATTTGTCGCCGTTCGCGGCCGGGTTGGGGTCTATCGATGCAAAAACCCAAACCTTGCCGCCGAATACGGCTGCCCCCATTTCACCCAGATATGAACCCGTGGCTCCGGAAATCGCCACCGGTGAGGCCGTAACCAGACCGGGTACGGTCGAAGCCTTCTTGTAATAGAGTTCATAATCGTGGGCATCGGGATTATCGTTCTGATAATTCCCCGTTACCGAAGCCGAACGCCCGTAGAACATCCAGTAATCGGAGCCGTCGAACACCACCGTTTCGCCCCTCTCGTAAAAGCCGTTCGACGTTACCTGAATCGGCTGGGTGACATATCGAGTGCCTGCCAGAGCCGCTGTCGTTAGTAGACAAACCAGAAGCGTCAGCGTGAAAATAGTTCGCTTCATTTCGTTCCCTCGTTAAGTTGTACGACGACAGTCAATTGACCGTCTAAATTAATATTTTTAGGTCCGGCAGATTTAGATTTACTCTCGAAAAATTAAGGCAGATGGATAAATGCGAGTACATCCGGATTAATGGGGTGTACTTTTAGCAGTTAGAATAAATAGAAGACATCACCTCCCGGAGAAATTTTCAGGTTGTCAATAGCACGTAAATAATTTGTTATTTTAATTCACCATGTTAGTCAAGAGTCATAGTCCCGGTATGACTTCAGTTGTATTCTGGCAAAATAGTCGGGTTGTGCTCTAACCCTGGAAATTACATTATCAGTATACACTAAAGCCCAATTTATGTCAAGATAAACACGATGCAGGCGAGTTTGACCGATCAAATGCCCCCGTGCTTAAACGGGCGTATTTGATAATCTATTTTGCAATACAACTATTTCAAAATAGAATAGATTTCGTATAAATAACAGAGTCCTCATATACCCCCGAAAGAGCCCCTTAAATACAACCTCTTTCAGGGATGGAGCCAAACCATTAATTTGTTGTATTTCCGCTGCTTACACCTTAAATTAGAATACTATGTTAGATTGATGCGATTTAGTTGCCAAAACGACCCGATTGGCACCCAAAATGCTTAAGTCAATTTGTGAAAATTTTAACAAGAGACCTTTGTTAAGGAACACTGAAATGGAAAAACAATCATATAATCCGTTCAACATGGCCCAGAAGCAGTTCGACAAGGTTGCCGGAACCCTCGATCTGGACCAGGCTACCCGCGACCTGCTGCGTAACCCTATACGAGAGTATCAGTTCAGCATCCCGGTCAAGATGGACGACGGCTCCACCCGAATTTTCCGGGGATTCCGCGTCCAGCACAACGACTCAAGGGGTCCGTGCAAGGGCGGTATTCGCTTCCACCCTCAGGAAACCGTCGACACCGTCCGCGCCCTTTCGATGTGGATGACCTGGAAATGCGCCGTGGTCGATATTCCTCTCGGTGGAGGTAAGGGCGGCGTCGTCTGCGACCCGCACAATCTCAGCAGCAGCGAACAAGAACGGCTCTGTCGCGGCTGGGTGCGGCAGCTGGCCAAAAACGTCGGCCCGCTGTCCGACGTGCCCGCGCCCGATGTCATGACCAACGCCCAACACATGCTCTGGATGCTCGACGAATACGAAGCGATCCATGGTAACAAATACCCCGGTTTTATCACCGGCAAACCGGTCGGCATGGGCGGCTCGCTGGGACGGACCGAAGCCACCGGCTACGGCGTAATATATCTTGTTCGCGAAGCTTTGCGCGCGATGAACATCCGCCCCGAAGACACGGTCGCCGCAGTTCAGGGATTCGGCAATGTCTCGCAGTATGCCATCCAGCTCTACGAACAAATGGGCGGTAAAGTAATTTGCGTCTCCTGCTGGGATCAGAACGACCAGGTTTCGTATTCATATAAGAAAAAAGACGGAATAGACTTAAGCAAGCTGCTGACCATAACCGACCGCTTTGGCGGTATAGATAAAAACAAGGCCAAAGACCTCGGGTACGAAATCCTTCCGGGCGACGCCTGGATCGAACAGGACGTGGACATCCTGATTCCGGCGGCGCTGGAAAATCAGGTTAACGAGGAGACCGTTAAAAAGATCGGCCCCAAGGTTAAAATTATCGCCGAAGGCGCCAACGGCCCGACCACGCCCGAGGCCGATGCCGTTCTGCACGAACGCAGAATTTTCGTGCTTCCCGACTTCCTGGCCAACGCCGGCGGTGTCACCTGCAGTTATTTCGAACAGGTTCAAAGCAATATGAACTATTTCTGGGAAAAAGACGAGGTTCTCGGCAAGCTCGATGTCAAAATGACGTCGGCTTTTCAGGGAGTCTACGACCTGGCCCAGAAACGCGACTTGTACATGCGCGACGCCGCGTACACGATCTCGATTGCCCGTGTCGCTCAAGCCTGCCGCGAGAGAGGATGGGTATAAAGACATTAGATGACTGGAACCCGGCCGACATATACAGCCGACACGCTGCCGCGCTTTGATCGGAATTTTTTCGATTCCAACAACGTCTTAAGCTGCATCGGGTCCGGCTCCATAGGCGGCAAAGCCTCCGGTCTGGCATTTATCAACGACTTTCTGGCCCGGGCCGATATCCCCCGCGATTTCCCCGGGCTTCAAATTTCGATACCCCGCCTGGTCGCCATCGCCGGCGGGGTTTTCGATCAGTTTATGGAACGCAACGCGCTTTATGACCTTCTCGACGAGCCTAATCTGTCCGACCTTAAGATAGCCGTCGCCTTCCAGAGAGCGCACCTTCCGGCTGAGATAGTCGGCGACCTGCGGGCTCTCATAGCCGTGGTCAGCACGCCGCTGGCGGTACGGTCGTCGTCGGTCCTCGAAGACGCCCTTCACGAGCCGTTCGCCGGGGTATATGTCACCAAGATGCTGCCCAACAACCAGCCCGACGCCGACACGCGTTTTCGCAAACTGACCGAGGCGATCAAGTTCGTCTATGCCTCGACTTTTTTTAAAAACGCCCGCGACTATCGTTTCGCGATCGGCAAAGACAATACCGATGAAAAAATGGCCGTGATCGTACAGCAGGTCGTGGGGCAAAAGCACGGCGGTCGCTATTATCCGCATGTATCCGGCGTGGCACGGTCTTACAATTTTTACGCTTTCGGCTCGGCCCGCCCCGATCAGGGCGTGGTCGATTTGGCGTTCGGGCTGGGAAAGACTATTGTCGACGGCGGTCTGGTCTGGACGTACTGCCCCGAATATCCCCAAAAACCGCCGCCGGTGGCGTCGACCAAAGTGTTGTTCAAGACGACCCAGACCAAATTCTGGGCGATCAACATGGGCCAGCCGCCGCAGTACGACCCCACCAAAGAAACCGAATACATGGTGCAATCGTCGATTGACGACTCCGAGTACGACAACACCCTGCGGTTTGTCGCTTCGACCTATCAGGCGGCCAACGACCGGCTGGTTATGGGCACCGGGTCTCCCGGACCGAGGCTTTTGAATTTCGCCCCGCTTTTAAAGGCGTACTATTTTGATCTGAACAGGCTGTTGAAAAAGCTGATCAAGCTCTGCGAGGAGGCGCTTGGCGCCGAAGTCGAAATAGAATTCGCCGCCAATATCGGAAGAGATGACCGTCCCACATCTTTCGGATTTTTGCAGGTGCGACCGATGGTGGTCAGTCACGAAGCGATCAATCTAACCGATGACGATCTGGAAACTCCCGAAAACATAGTCGCATCTGAAAGGGTGCTCGGCAACGGGATTATCGAAAATATTTCGGATATAGTCTTTGTCGACCCGGATGCTTTCACCCCGGACAAAACCCAGGTTATCGCCGGGGAGATTTCCCGCATGAATCAAACCCTGGCCGCTAAAAAACGGCCGTATTTGCTAATCGGTTTCGGGCGCTGGGGCTCATCTGACCCCTGGCTGGGAATCCCGGTCGAGTGGAGCCAGATATCTTTCGCGCGGGCCATAGTCGAGGCGACCCTGCCCAATATGAACGTCGAACTGAGCCAGGGATCGCACTTCTTTCACAATTTAAGCAGTTTCCAAATATGCTATTTCTTAGTACATTATAACGGTCGATATAAAATAATGTGGGATAAGGTCAAAGCCCTCGAAGAAATCGCCCGCACCGAGCACGTCCGCCACGTTCGAACCGAAAATAGTCTGCGCGTGACGGTGGACGGTCGCAGCGGGCGCGGAGTAATTACGCTATGACAAA
>CAZMWI010000024.1:0-24514 GCA_964569945.1 uncultured Ignavibacteriaceae bacterium | reverse complement strand
TGCTTCGCGGTAACGAGCTTTGCGACAACAGCCGCATCGCCGCGATCGGCTACTGTTTCGGCGGCGGGACCGTGCTGGAACTGGCGCGTTCCGGCGCCGACATCAACGGGGTGGTCAGCTTCCACGGCAACCTCGACACGCCCGATCCCTCGGACGCCAAAAATATCAAGTGCAAAATCCTCGTGTGCCACGGGGCCGATGATCCGTTTACGACTTTCGATCAGATCAAAGCCTTCATGGATGAAATGCGCGCGGCCAAAGTCGATTATCAGTTCATAATTTATTCCGGAGCGGTGCATTCGTTTACCAATCCCAATTCCGGTAACGATCCCTCGAAGGGTGTCGCGTACAATGCCGCAGCCGACCGACATTCCTGGCAGCACATGAAAGATTTCTTCGCCGAGATTTTTAAATAAGCCGATTTTGAAGTATAGTACGTTGTGCCCGGCGGGTCCTCAGACCCGCCGGGTGTACGCACCGAACGGGTCGCCCACAGCTTGCTGTGGGAATGGTTGTCTAAATTATTTATGCCCGGCGGGGTCTTCAGACCCGCCGGTTTTTCAGATAACAATAGGCCTTGACAATATTAAGTCCGTATAATACTATTGTCCGCGAAACGGGGATGGGGTCCCCCTTAGAACCGCCCGGGCCGGGCTGATGACTCCTGCCGCACAGGCTATTGGTGCGGTCGGGTCATGAGAAATGTATATAACCCGCCGCATGGCGGCTTTTTTTATGGGCGCAAGGCGGCCCGGAACAGGTTTACTTAAGGAGGACTTTCTCATGTTTCAGAAATTCGCCTGGCTGGCTCTGGCCGGTGCTCTCGGCACTCTGGCACGCTACGGGTTAGCCGGGCTGGTTCAACGCATCGACGGCATTTCTTTTCCGTGGGGCACTATCACCGTCAATCTTGTCGGCTGTTTTCTGACCGGCCTGATCTGGGCTTTGCTGGAGAGCCGCTGGCCCGCTACGGGGCAGGTCAGGATTTTGGTGTTGGTCGGTTTTATGGGTGCGTTTACGACTTTTTCGGCGTTTATTTTTGAAACCGGACAGATGCTCAACGCCGCCCAATGGACGTCCGCCGCCGCAAATTTATTGTTGCAAAACGGGCTGGGTTTGATCGCGTTGTTTGCTGGGGCAGCCCTCGGACGCTTAATTTAAAGGAGTATCGATTATGGAACTTCCTTCCAGCTCTTTGTTGCTGAGAATTTTTATCGGGGAAAGCGACAAGCTCGACGGCCGACCGCTCTACGAGGTCATTGTCGAAGAAGCCCGCAAGCGCGGGATGGCCGGGGCGACGGTCGTACGCGGCTTTCTCGGGTTCGGCGCCAACAGCCGGATTCACACCTCGAAACTGCTCCGGCTGTCCGAAGACCTTCCGGTCATCGTCGAGATCGTCGATACCGAGGACAAAGTCGAGGCGTTTCTGCCGGATTTAAATAAGATGATCGGCGAGGGGCTGGTAACACTGGAAAAAGTCCGGGTTATCGTCTATCGCCACAATCACACCGAATAGGCTGCATTATATTCAGAAACCGGCTTGACTTTTTCGGTTTCGATGCGTTTATAATTTAGGTTCGGCGACAAAAGGTCGCCGGTATAAATTCCAAGACTTTTAAGGAGGCTGTTCTATGGACGGCACTGATGGCAGTCATAAATGTCGCTTTGCAGACGACGAACCGACGCAAAGTGGACCCGATGACTCTGAGTTGCGACGCCTTCGTCACGCTGCCGCCGATATAATCGGCCGCTGCTCCGTCCGAGCATAGCCCCCGATTCATCTCCGGCGGCGGTTGGCGATCCGTCGCAACCCAAACGGAGGTGAATCATGATTCAAAAAAATCCAATAATAATTCCCGAACTGCGTGAAATGCTCGCGGCTAAAAACACCCGGGCTCTGAATGAATTCGTCAAGGCCAACCACCCGGGCATCGTGGCCGAGCTTATATCCCCGCTTGATGTCAAAGAAGCCTGGACGTTGCTGATGCAGGTGGACTCGCCGCACCGGGCCGAGATTTTCAGCCATCTCGACGAAGACCTTCAGGTGGCGATGGTTGAAAATGTCCGCCGCGAGGAAATAGCCGGCATTCTGGCCGATATGCCGCCCGATGATCGCGCCGATCTTTTCAAAGAGCTGACCGAGGACAAACGCGAGGCCATCCTGCCGGTGTTAGCTCAGGCGGAGCGGGAGGACATCCGTCGGCTGGTGTCTTATGAAGAAGGCACCGCCGGGGCCGTCATGACGTCGGATTACGCCACCCTGCCAAAGCAACTCACAGCATCGCAGGCCATAGAGCATCTACGCCAGGTGGCGCCTGATAAAGAAACGATTTATTACGCTTATGTCGTCGATGAAAAGCGCAAGCTGCTCGGGTTCGTGTCGCTCAAAGATCTGATTGTCGCGCGGAGCGGTGCGCTTGTCGAAGATATCATGCACCGCGAAGTGATTTTCGCTCGGGTCGACGACGACCAGGAAGACGCCGCAAACAAAATCCAAAAGTACGACCTTCTGGCCCTCCCGGTCCTCAACGGCGGTGACGCACTGGTCGGTATCATCACGCATGACGACGCTATCGACATTATCACGCAGGAGCACACCGAGGACATGGAAAAGCTGATGGCTATCACCGGCAGCCACGAAGCGGGCGTGTACCTCAAGACGTCGTCCTGGCTGCACTTCAAAAACCGGGCGTACTGGATTGTCGGTCTGGCGGCGCTCGGACTTATATCCGGTCTTATTATTCATAAATTCGAAAATACGCTCATGAATCTGCTTATCCTTGCTTTGTACATGCCGATGGTGGCCGATACCGGAGGTAACACCGGGAGCCAGTCGGCGACCGTCGTAGTGCGCGCTCTGGCGCTTCACGAGATCTCACCCGGAGACGTGCTGAGAGTGCTTTTCAAGGAATTCAAAGTCGCGATTCTTCTGGCGATCGTACTGGCGGTCATGTCGTGGGGGAAAGTGATGTTTCTCTCCAGCAGCACCGATATCCCAATGCACTTTCCATTGACGAAGATCGCGTTCGCTATCGCCATTGCGCTCGGTTTGCAGGTTATTACCGCGACCATAATCGGAGCCGTTCTGCCGCTAGGAGCCGCTAAAATGAAATGGGACCCGGCTGTTGTTGCCAGCCCGGCATTGACGACGATTGTCGATATATCGGGGCTTTTAATTTATTTTGCGACGGCGAAACTTCTGCTCGGTATATAAATTATGATCCTGAAGTTTGGCGGGCGCGCAATTTGATTTTGCAATAGGAGTGAAATTGCGGTCTGAATCATTGATGGTCGTTTTTCTTGGGGTTATTTTCGGCTGTGTCGCAGCCGCGATGGCCTATTTGATTTCGTACAACGAATACCGCCACCATTTTGTCGAAGAGACCAAAATCCGGCGAAATTCGCTCGAAACTGCCCTGATAGCTTTCGCGTTCTTTTTTGGTTTATCGCTGATATTATCCATTATCCTGCCTAGGTTTCTTTAATCAAACCGCCTTTAAGACAATATAAATTAACAGCTTAGGCTCGTTTGCCGGCTTCCCGAGCGGAAAATGATAGACACGCGCCATTTCTTTGATTAAATTATAAATGCAATGAGCGTTTTTTAACCGTTGGCTGAAATTTCTATCTGATTTTACGGGGAGGCCTGATGCCCGAGCAGGTAATCGTCTATAAAAATTTTCCGAGCCCGATGGGCCCCATGATCGGCGGGGCGACCAATAAAGGCGTCTGCTTTCTGGAATGGCACGCCCGGGGCGGTATCGGCCTCATTTTGACCCGTGTCGAGCGGCGTTATAAAACCCCGACGGTCGAAAGTGCCAACGGTCATCCTCATCTGAACAATCTCGAAAAACAGCTCGAACGGTATTTCAACGGTTCGTTAAAAAAATTCACGGTTAAAATCGACGTCACCGGCACGCCGTTCGAAATGCAAGTCTGGCAGGAACTTCTGAAAATCCCCTATGGCCAGACTCGCAGTTACGCCGAGATTGCGAAAGCGGTCGGTAGCCCCAAAGGCGTGCGGGCGGTCGGGCGCGCCAACGGTGCCAACTATCTCGCGGTGGTGATTCCCTGCCACCGGGTCATCGAAAGCTCCGGCGGGCTGGGTGGTTACGGCGGCAAGCTCTGGCGCAAGAAACGTCTTCTGGAACTCGAAAGCGGCGTCGAACCGCTGAAGTTGTAATCACATTCAGAAATTTTCGCGGTGCCCCGCCGCTCGCGGTGGGATATTAGCCTTAATCTTATATACGTTGTGCTCGGTGGGTCCTCAGACCAACCGGCTCTTTAAAAGCTTTCCGGGACCCACCCCCGACAACAAGCCGATTCAATTCATCCCGATTTTCTGAATAGCCCAATTGAATTTCCGGTATATTATTCGGAGTCTGAAACAGTACGAAAGGCGGTAAGCTATGATTATATTTGAGAAAAGAGAAGATGTCGTCCCGATCTGCCCGCACTGCAAAAAGGAATTGGCTCAGGTGGCTTATCAGGAAATGAAAGGCGATTTGGGCAAGCGCAGCCTGTATTTCTGCCCGCACTGCAAAGCCGCTCTGGGAGTTTCTCATCGCAAGGGCCTGACTTTCGGGTGGTAGTATTTTTGTGCCGGGGATATCAGCTCCCCGGCGCGCCTTTTAAGTTATCCCTTGTCCAACTCAATAGCTCATATTATCTTGCCGACTTAAAACCTTGTAGACAGATGTCAGGAGCGCACGGCTCCTGACCTACAAGAAATGAATTAATAAATGTCATTCCCGCGAAAGCGGGAATCCCGGAATATTTTCCCGGAGGGTCTGAGGACCCGCCCTTCAAAGTTCAGGGCAGGCCGGGCACAACAATAGCCCCCGAAGTATTGT
This sequence comes from uncultured Ignavibacteriaceae bacterium, assembly GCA_964569945.1. GTDB lineage: Bacteria > Zixibacteria > MSB-5A5 > GN15 > PGXB01 > CALAMC01. Next base: position 19,661 of record CAZMWI010000024.1, on the reverse strand, counting down.
AGGTCGGGTTCCGATCCCGATGCAATCGGGGAAGAAACCCGACAATAATGCCGGGAAAAACGCGAGTCAAGACAGGAATATATTATGGCGAAAAATAAAGTACCAAAGACGGCGATAATCCCCACCCGCAATGATGACTACCCCGAATGGTATCAGCAGGTCATCAAAGAATCTGACATGGCCGAAATGTCGCACGTGCGCGGCTGCATGGTTATCAAACCGTGGGGCTATGGCATATGGGACAATCTTAAAAACGAGCTCGACGCCAGGATCAAAGAGACCGGGCACGACAATGCCTATTTTCCGCTGTTTATACCGCTGTCTTTTCTGGAAAAGGAAGCGGCTCATGTCGAGGGCTTCGCCAAGGAATGCGCCGTCGTCACCCACCACCGGCTCGAACAGAAAGACGGACGGCTGATCCCAACCTCGCCGCTCGAAGAACCGCTCGTGGTACGGCCGACGTCGGAGACAATCATCGGCCGCTCCTTCGCCAAATGGGTGCAGTCGTACCGCGACCTGCCGCTGTTGATCAACCAGTGGGCCAACGTCGTCCGTTGGGAGATGCGCCCGAGGATATTTTTGCGCACTACGGAATTCTTGTGGCAGGAAGGGCACACCGCCCACGCGTCGGAACAGGAAGCCCGTGAGGAAACTTTAAAGATGCTCGAAGTGTACCGCTGGTTCGCCGAGGAAGTCATGGCCGTACCCGTCGTCGTCGGCGAGAAAACACCGTCGGAACGTTTCCCGGGCGCGGTAAACACGTACTGTATCGAAGCCATCATGCAGGACCGCAAAGCGCTGCAGTCGGGCACGTCACACTATCTCGGCCAGAATTTCGCCTCGGCCTTCGGAATAAGTTTCCTCAACACTGACGGCGTTCAGGAAGATGCCTACACTACGTCGTGGGGGGTGTCATCACGCATGATCGGAGCCATGATTATGGTGCATGGCGACGACGACGGTCTTCGGGTCCCACCGAAGGTCGCCCCCAAACAGGTCGTAATCATACCGGTGCTTCGCGATGAAACGGACAACGCCGCCATTATGGAGTACATCAATACGGTCGCCAAATCGATTTCCGCACAGACGTACAACGGTAAACCGGTGCAGGTATTCGTCGATACCAAGGACATTCGTTCGGCCGAGAAAAAATGGAACTGGGTCAAGAAAGGTGTGCCGCTGAGGATCGAGATTGGCGCGCGGGACGTCGAAGCCGGGACCGTATTCATGAACCGTCGCGACCTGCCGGGCGAAAAACTGACACCCTCGAAAGACGAAGTCGCCGCCATGATTCCGGGTCTGCTCGGTGAGATACAGAAGAACTATTATATTCAGGCGAAAGAGTTTTTGGAGAAGCATACGTACTATGACGTCGATACGTACGATAAATTCGTGGCTTTCTTCACTCCCAAAAACGCCGACAAGCCGGAAATCCACGGTGGCTTCGTCTGGTCCAAATGGTGCGACAGTGCGGAATGTGAAGCCAAAGCCGCCGAGATGAACGTCACCATCCGCTGCCTGCCGATGAAGCAAAGCGGCACCGAGGGCAGATGTGTCATCTGCGGCCAACCGGCCACAACCGACGCCGTCTTCGCCAAAGCGTATTAATAGGTCTTTTTAGACTATATTTGGAAATTCCCAAAGTGGGCCCCGAGCCCGCTTTTTTATTAGCATTTAAGGTATATATTGTCGCTTGCCAAAAAATGCGAATAAAGTATATTAATTCTCGGGTTTGAGCACGACCTCATAAAAAAAGCTTAATCATTTCTCACCGGAGGAGATCATGTATAAGAGGTTAATCATTTTTCTCGCCTTTTCATTTCTTTTTTTTAACACTATTATCGCTCAAACGGTCGAGTGGACCGAATATATAAACGGTTCGGCCAATGATAGCGATGTAGTAAACAATATAATCACAGACGCATCGGGCAATATCTACATAGTAGGTTCGACAAAAGAAACCGAAACCTCATACGATGTACTTACAGCCAAATTCGACATCGATGGCAATCTCAAATGGAGTCAAACCTATGGCTTTCCCGGCGACATAGTCGATCTCGGCTACGGCATAGATATTGACAGTGACCGCAACGTTTATTCGCTGGGCTATACAAATGATTCCGGAATGATCTCGGTTATAAAATATGATTCTAACGGCGTGTTCCAATGGGCCAATAGTTTTGCCGGGGAGTTATGCGGAAGTCGAACGATAGTTGTCGATAATTCTGATCACGTTTTTATTGCCGGTTTAGCAATGCATATTGCGCGATTCGGCCCCGACGGTGACACATTATTTATTTCCGGAGGCACGGAAATGTGGCCGTGCCCGGTGGAAGTGAAGGTTGATAATGAAAATAATTACTATGTCATAGGATATGATGATTTTGATGTTTCAGGCTTAATTGTAAAATATGATTCCTTAGGTAATGAGCAATGGAGAAATTGGCTATATGATGATTGCGGCGGTGATTATACGACCCTTTTTGTCACCGGGGCATTTGACAGTAATTGGAACATTATCGCCGGGGGCGGACACGGTCCGGCCGGCTGCGCTCAGACTCAAAATTATTTTTTAAGGAAGTACTCGCCGGACGGAGATACCCTCTGGACCGAAGAATATATTGTTCCCAGTGGCGATGGACAAAACGTTGATATTGTGGTAGACTATGACACATTGTTCACCACCGGGATATTTATACCAGCCGAGGGGGTGCTGCCTTCATTTATAAAATATTCACCGACCGGGACTCTGTTATGGGACGAATCCTATGACCGAAGCACTGAATTTGAAAGGTCTTATGTAGGTGCTGCCGCCTTAACCGATGACTATATTTATAATTTCGGATATTGTGATTCTGTAAGTGGAAGCCCTGATAATTATGAATTCGAAGTTGTTTGTTATAATCGTAATGGATCATTCGAGTGGGCTTACCATGCCGACGGGGTTAGTTCACTGTTTGGAGAAGCCCCTGATTATAGAAGCATAAGCATTGGTTATGATATTGCGAGTTTGCCTGGTAATGAAGTTGTCTTTGCTGGAACAACAGACAATAGCCCATCGGGGACGGAAGATATTGTCATAAGAAAACTCTCTTTAGGAGGCGGCTCAAGCGCCCCTCAAATTGTATCAGTTTTCCCCCCTCGAAATGAATCAAACGTTGACCTCAACGAAAATATCATCGTCACCTTTGATATGCGGATGAAAGAAGCGACGATATCGGATAACTCCTTTATTGTCTCCGGTTCATATTCCGGTTTAATTGGAGGCAGCATTGCATACGACGACAACTACTACACAGCCACATTTGAACCCACCTTAAATTTCCAGCCCGGCGAAATTATCACGGTTTCATTAACGAAAGATATCGATTCGAAGTTTAACGGTCCGCTTGAAGAAAGTCAAACCTGGCAATTCAGGATCCTCGCCGGCCCGGGTTCGGTCGTCTTTACAAATGAATATAACTACCCCACTCCGGTGCCCGGTTCTTTTCCCATTTCTGCAGTAGCTTTTAATGTGAATAATGATAACTTCATCGACTTAGCCATTGCGAATGAATATATGAACAATGTGTCCATTTATCTTGGTGCGGGAGACGGCAGCTTCACGTATGATGATTCTTACCCGGTCGGGACCGGTGTCTATTGTATCGTGGCCGTCGACCTTGATGGCGATGGCAATACCGATATTGTTTCCGCCGACAACGACGCCGACAGCGTTACCGTGCTTTTAAACAATGGCGACGATACATTTAGCCCGGACGCGAACTACTTTGCAGGAATTAAACCTAACGGCATATGTGCCGGCGATTTCGACGGGGATGGCTCGATGGACGCCGCCATATGCGGCTATACTTCGAACGACATTACAATTTTGTTCGGAGACCGCCATGGAGAACTGGCCGCAGCTGGCCCGTATGCGACCGGAACTAACCCGTTTTCGATTTGCAGCGGGGATTTTAACGGCGATGGCTTTCTGGACCTGGCCACGGCAAATTATAACTCATCGAATATCTCCGTCTTGCTGAACGATAAGACCGGCGCTTTTAATCCGCAATCAACGTATGACGGTGGAACACACCCCAGCTTCGTCACCTGCGCCGATATCGATGGTGACAACGACCTCGACCTCATTACCGCCGATGATTCCCCCACCGGTCAAATAAGAGTACTGCGTAACAACGGCTATGGCGTTTTCTCTTCACAGCAAACCTATACGGTTGACAGTGGACCGCTGGCAATTGCCGTATCAGATTGGGACGGCGATACCGACCTTGATTTGGCTGTCGCCAATGCGGGGTCAGATGTAATATCGATATTAATAAATAACGGAACTGGCGGCTATTCGGTAGCGAGTGATTTCCTGACTGGCAACGGCCCGTATTCCATCGCCTACGCCGACTTTGACTCCGACGGCGATATGGATTTTGTCACGGCTGACAGGATAGGCGATAACATATCGATATTCCTGAACAAATACGCCGGCGAAATAATCGTTTCCAATCTTAATGATGCCGGCGGCGGCTCGTTGCGCTGGGCAATCGACTCGGCGAATATTGACGTCGGTCTTAATACTATTGTCTTTAATACTTCCGGTACTATCACCCCCGTTTCACAACTTCCCTCCCTAACCGATGATAGCACTATCATTTTTGAAGGCGCTTTGCCCGGTTCGATTATTATCGACGGCGGCAGTTTCTCCAAGGCCAACGAATACGGCCTGACAATTTTCTCTAATTTCAACCGGGTGAAAAATCTGGTATTGACCGACTGGACCGGCGGCTGCATTAAAATCGACGGCGACAGCAATAATGTCATTAATTGCAATATAGGTGTTAATTCCGCCGGTGATACTCGCAACAACCGTGGCAATGGTCTGGAAATAAACGGCAATTACAACGAAATAGGCGGCTGCGGCCCGGACGAAAGAAACCTGTTTGGCGCTGGTCCATCATCTTCGCTGGCCCATATTCTGATAACCGGAGATACCAATACCGTCAACAACGCGTATCTGGGGATAGATACCGACGGCGACCCCATGACCAATGTCGCCAGCCAGCCTTACGGTATTAAAATCGATGGCGGCCACGGCAATATAATCGGAGACGAAAGCTGCCCCAATTACATGGGTGGTTTCAACACCGGTTTTCTTATCCAGGGCTCCGATCAGAATATTATAAAGTACAACCAGATCGGCCTGTCACCTAATATGACCGACACTATTCCGTGCCAAGGTGGTATGTATATCACGACTACATCGAGCCAGAATACAATAGGACCCGGCAATATCGTGGCCGGTAATGATTCTTACGGGATCTATGTCATATCCATTAATGCCGACAGCAATGTTTTCATCGGAAATACGATTATCGGTAACGAGGGTAATGGTATTACCGCATCGAGTGGCGCCACCGCCAATCGAATTGGCGGCTACTCCGCAGACGAAAAAAATACAATAGCTTATAATCAATATGACGGCGTGGGCATAGTTGTTAATTCCGAATATAACGAGGTAGTCGGCAACATTATTGAAAATAACGGTCGTCATGGAATTATGATCAATGACAACGGAAGCTATAATCTTATAGATTCCAATATTATTCGATATAACGCCTTCGATGGTATCGCATCGGATACAAACCTTTGGAATTGTCAATACAATACATTTACTGGCAATCTTGTATATGGGAACGACAGTCTTGGAATCGACTTGTTTGACGACGGTGTCACACTCAATGATATTGGAGACACTGACACCGGTCCCAATGACATGTTGAATTATCCGGAAATAGATTCGCTGTTCATGAATCCGGATAGTACATACAGAGTCTACGGTACAGCCGCTGACAGTTCCATTATAGAATTCTTTGTGGCTCATCCCGAAGGCGATACCTCAAAACCGGCCGATCCTTCGGGCTATGGCGAAGCATACTCATATATCGGTTCCGATACGGCCGACAACAACGGCGATTTCGAATATCAGATCGATAATACGGTTCCTTACTTTTCAATGATCACCGTGACCGCAACCGATACTCTCGGCAACACCTCCGAATTCGCGCCCAATTTTTATCTGATCCCAACACCGCTGATAATTGTGGGTTACTCGCCGATCAACCTTCAGGTTATCGATCCTGCCGGAGACAGCATCGGCAAGCTTTCCGACAACACATACTTCAATACCATAAAGACAGATGCAACGTATGATGATATTGTCCATGATTCGATCAACATTCAGTATCCGCTCGAAGGTGAATATATAATTATCGTACACCCGCAGGGCGACCCACCTCCGGGGCAACTGTATTCAATCGGGATTCGCATCGACGGTTCTCTCCAAGTTATAATTGTCGAAAACGCCGATGTCCCGGTCTCCGGTACGGCCGACACGCTGGGTTATGAAGTCATTGAAAGCTATCATTTTAACAATGGCGATGCCTCGCGGGATGACACCGTCAACCTGATAGATATCCTTTACCTGATTGCCTATTTATATGATGACCCGCCCGGCCCGCCGCCGTACCCGCTTGCTGCCGGCGACGCCAACTGCGATAGGTTCATTAATCTGATCGATATATTGTATTTAATTGCCAATTTGTATAACGATCCGCCCGGCCCGGCTCCGTGCCAGCTGGATTTATAAAATGGTTTTGACAAATCGGGCCGTCCCTGTATATTGACAATATAGATACATCTTTACCGGTTGGAAATTCCACTATCCCTGCTTGGGAGATGATATGTTCAAGTTTACGGCCAAGATTGCAGCGCTATTTTGCATTATATTTCTTATTGGTTCACCGATTCTCGCTCAACAGAGCACAACCGGCCCAATACCGCCTCCGGGCATAGATCAGGGTCTGCGTGAGCCGAATAAGTCTCAGGTGATTATACCGGGAGTGCCATCGTATATTTGGCACCACGGTTGCGGCCCGACCTCTCTTGGAATGGTTATTGGCTATTGGGACACCTACGGCCCGCCCAATCTCGTGCCCGGCGACGCCACTACTCAGACGGTCGCCGTCAACGCCATGATGGCCAATGACAGCCAGAATCCCAGCTGCGGTGGTCCGGCGTCCGACCATTATCAGGATTATGCCTGCCCGATGGATGACGGATTGTCGTCACCGCTGACCGACCGCTCTGAAACCGGCGGAGCCCACGTCGACAATTGCGTCGCCGATTTTATGCACACGTCACAAAGCGCCTACGGCAATCTGTACGGTTGGAGCTGGTTTGACGATATCGGCCCGGCCATGGTGCAATACGCCGCGATGGTCGATCCCACCATAGCTCCGATTACCGGTAATTATTACTTTTCGCCGTCAGCCTGGCAAACATACAAAGACGAAATCGACGCCAACCGCCCGGTGATTCTGTTGGTTGACACTGATGGCGACGGTGCCACAGATCATTTCCCGGTCGGCATTGGCTACGACGAAACCGAGCAGGAGTATGCCGTATATAACACCTGGGATCATAACATTCACTGGTACAAATGGCGCGACATGGGTTCCGGAATAACCTGGGGGATTTTCGGCTTCACCGTGTTTAGAAATATCAACTGGACACGGCCGTACTATATTCTTGATTCCGCCCGGTTTGTCGACGGCAACGCCGACGGCTTTTTTGATTCGGGAGAGACCGCCCAGTTTTATTTTTTCTTTAGCAACCTCGGTCTCGACGATCCCAATGCCACCATGACCTTGACCAGTCCCGATCCCGATATCGTTTTCACCAATCCCGATGCGCACTTTGCTACCGTCCCGGGTTCCGGGGGAGAGGTTAACAATCTTTCCGACCCGATCGAATTCGTCGTCCCGACCCTGGACCACCCGCAGTACGATAATTTCACTTTGCATATAACCTCCGACAGTGGTACATACGGCGAGACTTATCAATTCGAACAGACTGTCGGGCATACTGAAATCCTGCTGGTCGATGACGACCGCGGCAATGTCTATGAAACTATTTACTTCGATGATCTGCATGAAAGAAATGTCCCGGCCGACATCTGGGAAAAGGCCACCCAGGGCAGTCCGCCCGGGAGCGAGCTTGCCAAATATAATACGGTCTTCTGGTTTACCTGCGACAGCACCGATGACTTCCTGCAGTCACCGGACCTGGCCGCTATGTCATACTACATGGACGAGGGTGGCAACCTGTTTTTGACCGGGCAGGGTCTTCCGGCCGAACTCAACGATGAGGCCCCGCAATTTCTTAATGATTACCTGCACACCCAGTACGGCGGCGTGAATTTCTGGTACGAACATCGGGGAATCGATGGTTCACCCATCGGCGACGGTCTTCTCATACGATACTCCGGTGGCGCCTTGCAGGGATTGTCGCTGGCCGACGTGATTATTCCCGTTAACGGTGCTCTTCCGGCGTTCGAGTACTCCAATACACCATCGGCCTATTCGGCGCTGACGTACTCCGGAACATATAAGCTGGTCTTTTTTGCCTGGGGCTACGAGGCCATCGGCAATTTCGCCGCCTGGGATTCGCGCGATACGGTTCTGGCCCGAATCCTGATGTTTTTAAACGGCTGGGCCGGTGCGCCGACTATATGTATTGATTCCGACGGCGATGGCTATGGTGATCCTAGTCATCCGGAAAACGACTGCCCGGACGATAACTGCCCCTATGTCTATAATCCCGATCAAACCGACAGCGACGGTGACGGTATCGGCGACGCCTGCGAGTATACCTGTATCGATTCCGACGGCGACGGTTACGGCGACCCCGGCCATCCGGAAAACGACTGCTCGGTCGACAACTGCCCGGATGTCTATAATCCCGATCAGGCCGACGGCGACGGCGACGGAATCGGTGACGCCTGCGATACTAACTTTATGTGCGGGGACGCCTCCGACGACCAAAATGTCAATCTGCTTGATATATTGTATTTAATCAGCTATAAGTACAATAATCCTCCGGGACCGGCTCCGGCCGACCCCGATGCCGCCGATGTCAACATGGATGGTAACATTAACCTTGTGGATATATTATACCTGATATCGTACTTGTACAACAACCCGCCCGGCCCGGCCCCGTGCGAGATTCTGTGATTATAATCAAGCCGGCGTGTGGAAATAATGGAATAAATTAATTTTCGGGTTTGAGCACGACTCGTTTTGATTAGTCGTTATTACGGGAGGCTTTATGAGTAAGTGCCAAAATACTTCGACGTCATTCACAATTGCTTTATTGACAGTCTTATTTATCATAATATTCTTGTGTATTATTGGCACAGCGGAGGTAATCACCGGGGATAATACACCGACAATCAATTCGGTACATCCTTTTTCACAATCTGTCTGGCGAAATCCGGATAGTCGGGCAATGGCCCAGATGATCCCTCAGGACACGATTGTTATTGAAGAAACCGGCAGCGCCCTTTGGACGGGAATTCAGGATGCGTCCATCGCCGGTAATTACGCCTATTGTGCCGCGTATTATGGTTTGCTGGTTCTGGATATATCCGATCCCGCCAATCCAACCATTGTATCAGAACGGCCGCATACCGGGAAAAGCGTGTTTCATCCAGTAATACCCACCGCGGAACGCGACATGGAGGTTGTAGGCAGCTATGCCTACATGACAAGTCCTTGCGAAGGAATATTCATTTATAATATTTCAAATCCATTGAATCCCCAATTAACAGGACATTACGATTTTGAAGTTAGCTGTGAGGTCTTCTGGGACATCGAAATTTCCGGTGATTTCGTGTACGGCGCAACGGAGTGGGGTTTGGAAATAGTCGATGTATCAACACCATCTAATCCGCAATACGAATCTGATTTGGCATTTCCCACTTGTTACGCCGTGGCGAAAAAAGATAATGCCGTGTATATTGGCGGAGAAAATGGATTTAGGGTCGTTGATGTTTCAGATTCACAAAGCCCTCAGGAAATCGATACATATCCAATTCCGTGCTTGGAAATTTTGATCAAAGACGATTTAGCATTTATCATCGGTGAAAATAGTCAATTGATTTTGGCCGACATCTCATCACCGTTGGCGCCTGTTTTTATTGATACGGTTGATTGCTCCGGTGCGTTGGGCACCGCCTGTATATCCGGTTCTTATTTATATATCGGAATCGATTCACTCGGAATGTCGGGGTTCGGCGAACCATACAATACACTCGAAGTATATGATATATCCACTCCATCTTCTCCGTCTTTGGTGTCAAAATGGGGCGTACCGGTTGTTTCAACCTCCGGCTCATTTGGCCTGGTAGGCATCAATGTTTCAGGGACCGTGGCTTGTTTGGCGGGTTGGGGAATGGCGGCCATGGTGGATGTTTCACAACCGGACGCTCTTGAATTGTCCGGGGTATATGGCCCACAAGTTGCGAATAATATTGCTATTTACGGTGACCGTGCTTATCTGCCCGCAAGAGACACACTTTATGTATTTAATATTTCCGATCCAGCGGATCCGGTGCTGACCGGACAGTGTGATCTTGGTGATCCGTCCGCGGTTTGGGAAATTACGCCATTCGAAAATCATGCAATATTGTACAGAACGAACGTCACGGGAAAAGTCGTGAATATAAGCGATCAATATTCTCCTTATGTAGAAGGGCAATTCACTTACAAGTTCAATGACCTGATCGCCCGCGATACTTTGCTTTTCGGAATTAGCCATGATACACTACTTGTTTTGAACGCTGCCGATCCATCTAATATTGTCGAGCTCGGGAATTATGCATGGGGACAAAGTGGGTTTTGGAAATTTGACGATATTATGCTCAGCGGTGATTATGCCTATATTTCAACCAATAATATATTTACCATGGATAGCATTGGCCTTATGGTTGTGGATATCTCGGACTTAAGTATACCCGATTCAGCCGGAGCCTATAAAATAGAATCTCTCGATTCATACGCCGGCGATATTGAAAAGAAAGGTGCTTACGTTTATATCCTCGGATTTCCCAATGTGCTTGATGTCAGTGATCCGACCAACCCCGTGTTGGGTAATCCGAACCCGAGTTTTAGTTATTTATCTGATCCATATCGTCAGACCATTTCAGGAGATTTATTGATAGTTTTGCCTCAGGATCCGTTCTATCCGGTTTATGGAATTATTGATATATCCAATCCAGCCAGCCCGGTATTGGCTTCCGAGCAGGTTGTTATCGGATTTCCGACCGATGTTGTTGCAAGCGGTGGTTATGTATTTATGCCTGAAATAGTGGGAATGTCCGTACGACAATTTACGCATTATAAATTGGGAAGCGGATGCCTTGTAACCACTATGGATGATGCCGGTGATGGATCGTTGCGGTCCGCTATCGAAACGGCCAACAGCAATCCCGGCGCCGATACGATTGTATTTTTGACATCCGGCGACATTCAATTGCAAACCGGCCTCCCTCCATTGACCGATGACAGCACGGTTATTCTCGGCGGAACAGCACCCGGCGGCGATTTTAGCGTGATATTGAATGGATTGACAATTCCCGGACATATGCCGGTTCTTTCCCCGATTGGTCCTAAGTCAGTGATTGAGGGGAACTTGCTTCAATTCGGTTTGTACGCAACCGATCCTGACGGTACAATTCCGGAGATTTCGGCCGATTGGCTTGCTTCCGGAATGTCTCTTATTGATAACATGGATGGAACCGGTCAATTATCCTGGATTCCCGATTATACCCAGGCCGGAGTTTATTGGGTAAACTTTAAAGCCAGTGACGGATTTTTCGTCGATTCTGAAATAGTGGAATTTATTGTTTATGAATCCGGCAAAGGTGCGGGAATACGCTTTGTCGATTCGTCTTTGCCTGCAATGCCTACCGGGGATAAACGAGAATTTTATCTTCCGGATTTATCCGCCGGTCTGGTTATACAAAGTTCGTATAACTTTATCTCAGGCATTACGGTTGTTAACTGCCCGGGTAATGCCGTTGCAATGACCGGCAGCGCCCAAAACAATACAATCTCAAATAATTTGATTTATAACAACGGCCTTTTGGGAATTGACCTTAATGATGACGGAGTGACGATCAACGACGGGGGAGATATCGACACCGGCCCCAACGGTTTGCTCAACTATCCCCAAATCGATTCGTTATTCATGAATCCGGATAGTACATTTATGGTCTATGGACAAGCCGCTGACAGTGCCATAATCGAATTCTTTGTGGCCCATCCTGAAGGCGACACTACCAAACCGGCCGATCCATCCGGGTATGGTGAAGCCTATCTATATGTAGGCTCGGACACCGCCGATGAGAACGGCGATTTCGAGTATCAGATCAGCAATACCATACCATACTTCTCACAAATCACCGCAACCGCTACTGACACTTTTGGCAACACCTCGGAGTTTGCTCCCAATTTCGATTTGGTGCCAACGCCCTTGATCATCGTCGGTTATTCACCGATAAATCTGCAGGTCATCGATCCTGCCGGTGATAGTATAGGCAAGTTGTCCGATGAGACGTATTTCAATACAATCGGCCCCAATGCCACATATGAGGATATTGTCCATGATTCGATCACCATTCAATATCCGCTCGAAGGCGAATATATAATTATAGTACACCCGCAGGGCGATCCTCCTCCGGGTGAACTATATTCGATTGGCATTCGGATCGACGGCTCTCTTCAGGCTATAATTGTTGAAAACGCCGACGTCCCGGCGTCCGGGACCGCCGACACATTGGGTTATGAAGTCATCGAGAGCTACCATTTCAACAATGGCGATGCCTCGCGCGATGACGCCATCAACCTTATAGATATTCTGTATCTGATTGCTTATTTATATGATGATCCGCCCGGACCGGCGCCGTACCCGCTTACGGCCGGAGACGCCAACTGCGATGGGCTTATTAATCTGATCGATATCTTGTACTTGATAGACCATCTATACAATAATCCACCCGGCCCGGCACCGTGCGAATTGCAATAATATTTGAGAGGGATTGAAAACACGATTTCCTAATGAGGCGGTTAATTTTTATTGATAAAGGCCCGATTGGGCCTTTATTTTTGCCCGAATTGTCGTATTTTAACAAGTAAACTACAGCATTTTAGGGTAATGAACATGCACGCCAAAATAATCGCCGGAGAACTGGGTATAAAATCCCATCAGGTCCTGGCTACAATAAATCTTCTCGATCAGGACGCCACCGTCCCGTTTATCGCCCGTTACCGCAAGGAAGCGACCGGGTCGCTCGATGAAGTTGCGGTCACGTCGATTCGCGACCGCCTGCACCAACTGCGCGAGCTGGATAAACGCCGCGAAGCCATATTAAAATCGCTCGAAGAGCGCGAACTTTTGACTGACGAGCTCAAAGCCAAAATCGACGAGGCCTCCTCGATGGCCGAGTTGGAAGATATCTATCTTCCGTTTAAACCCAAACGGCGCACGCGCGCGACCATCGCGATCGAAAAGGGCCTGCTGCCTTTGGCCGAGATGATTTTCGTGCAGGAAGACGACGTCGATCCCGAAACAGAAGCCGAAAAATATATCGATCCTGAAAAAGAGGTCGAGACGGCCGACGACGCCCTCTCCGGTGCGCGCGATATTGTCGCGTCGTGGATCAACGAAGACGCCGACGTCCGCCCCAAGATGCGCGACCTCTACTTGAAGCGCGCTTTTATACGATCCAAAGTCATTTCGGGTAAGGAAGAGGCGGGGGCGAAATTTTCCGATTATTTCGACTGGGAAGAACCGCTGGCCGATGCCCCGTCGCATCGCGTCTTGGCGATCCGCCGCGGCGAGGCCGAGGGCGTTCTGTCGTTCAAAATCGAACCCGACGAAAGCCAAGCCATAGATATACTCGAAAAGGCGTTTTTAATATCCGACAACGCCTGCACCGAACAGGTGCGTCTTGCCATAGCCGACGGCTATAAACGCCTGCTCGGTCCGGCCATGGAAACCGAGGCGCGCGTCCAATCGCGGACTGAGGCCGACACCGAGGCCATCCGCGTCTTTGCCTCAAACCTGCGTGAACTTCTCATGGCCCCGCCGCTGGGACGAAAAAGCATTTTGGCCATCGATCCCGGCTTTCGCACCGGTTGCAAGGTTGTCTGCCTCGACGATCAGGGCGGGCTCGAACACAATCTGACCATATATCCCCACGGCGGCGACAGGCAGCGTCAGGACGCCGCGATTGATATAAAGGCCCTGTGCGATAAGTACAAAATTAAAGTGATTGCCATCGGCAACGGCACTGCCAGCCGCGAGACTGAAAAATTCGTCCGCGAAATCGGCCTGCCGGATCATATCTCGATCGAATCGGTCAGCGAGGCTGGCGCCTCGGTATACTCCGCGTCCGAGATAGCGCGCGAAGAATTCGCCCACTACGATGTCACCGTCCGCGGGGCGGTATCGATCGGCCGCCGCCTGATGGACCCCCTGGCGGAGCTGGTTAAAATCGACCCGAAATCAATTGGGGTCGGGCAGTACCAACACGACGTCGACCAGACCGCGCTCAAGCAAAGCCTCGACGACACCGTCGTAAGCTGTGTCAACGCCGTCGGGGTGGAAGTCAACACCGCCAGCAAACAGCTTTTGACGTACGTCTCCGGTCTTGGTCCGGTTTTGGCGCAGAATGTGATCGACTTTCGCCGCGACAACGGACCGTTCGTATCGCGCGACAAACTTAAAAAAGTCTCTCGTCTCGGTCCCAAAGCGTACGAGCAGGCGGCCGGATTCCTGCGTATAGCCGAATCGAAAAATCCACTGGACCGGAGCGCCGTCCACCCGGAAAGCTATTATATAGTAGAAAAAATGGCCGACGACCTCAGCTGTACCGTAACCGACCTCATGCACGATGCCAAACTGCGTGAGAAAATTGTCCTGAAAAATTACGTCACCGAAACCGTCGGACTTCCGACCTTAAACGACATCATGGATGAACTCGCCAAGCCGGGCCGCGATCCGCGGGCCGAGTACGAATCCTTCAGCTTCGAAGAATCGGTTAGCAGCATCGAAGACCTCAAAGTCGGGATGATCCTGCCGGGGATCGTCACCAATGTCGCCGCCTTCGGGGCCTTTGTCGATATAGGCGTCCACAATGATGGTCTCGTGCACGTCAGCGAGCTGGCCGACCGCTATGTCAAAGACCCGGCCGAGATTGTCAAAGTCCGCCAGAAGGTAACCGTCCGCGTTTTGGATATAGATATCGCCCGCAAGCGTATTTCGCTTTCTATGAAGGCCCTGCAGGACTGATTTTGTCCATATTATAAAACTTTGTATGACAGCGTGTTGCGCGAACCGCGTTTTCCTCTAAAAATCTGGGGAATCTTTCCGATAATTTGAGAAATAAGATAATTTTTAAATCCTGGAGTCGGATATGTCTATAAAGATGTTTCAATCAAAACGCGGTTTTACGCTGGTTGAGTTGGTTGTCATTATCGTCATCCTCGGTATCCTGGCAGCCGTGGCAATCCCCAAGTTGTTTTCTGTGACACAGGAAGCCGAAGAGGCCTCTGTCGCAAACATGGTTGCATCCCTGGAATCAGCCCTGTCAATGTACACCGCCCGCCAGTTCCTCAACAGCGGGACGGTATCCGTCCACAACCCCTTTGATGATCTCTCCAACGTCCCGGCCAATTACAAAGGCGTCAATGATCCGATTACGATCGCCAATACTCCCGATGGGTCCTGGTCGTTCAGGACGTCGGGTAACTGGATTATGTACAACCCCAAATCCTCGATTTCCGGTGGTTGGATGAACGGGGGACAGCGGTTTATCATCTATCAGGTGCAGGTTGTGACCGACGGCGCCGATACGGTTGGTATCAGGCTCGACAACAGCGCCTACCCGTTTACATGGAATTAGACCATAATTCCCGAAATTCCAAGCCGTCTTCGGGCGGCTTTTTTTAATCGTTTAATTCTTTTAATATCATGCCCAACATAACATTGCAATATTGTTCTTAAAAAAAGGTCGTTCACATGAAAATATATTGGACCTAATTGCTCTAAATATGTGTTGACTTTATATGTAAATGACGATATAATTAATCGTTATAATTCGTTTCCGCCTCCGCTTTGATGAAGACGATCTTGTTTCTTACGTACTCCAAAAAAAGCTGAATCCCGGGACCGACGCGCAATTACGCGCAAGAATGGTTTATCTCGAAAGCTGGGATTTCGTTTGACGAAATCGTCGGCAGGGATAAGCGAAAAATGGAGCATAGAATGAAAATCTATGTAGGCAACATGTCGTTCGATACGACCGAAGATCAAATCCGTCAGGCTTTCGAAAGCTATGGCGAAGTTACCAGCGTCAACATCATTACGGACCGAGATACCGGTCGAGCCAAAGGATTTGGATTCGTCGAAATGTCCGATGACACCGAAGCCAAGGCCGCCATTGCCGGGCTCGACAGCAAAGAGCTGGATGGCCGCGCTATGAAAATCAGCGAAGCACGCCCGCGTCCGGATAGCGGCAACCGGAACAATCGTCGTTACTAATCTATGAATTGACATTTATTCGGTCGTATGATCGGCCGGTTTATCAATATTTATGCCGTAATCGGCATAACGGATTATTGACACATATTAAGCCCCGACCAAAAATCGGGGTTTTTTATTTCTACGAAACTTCCCGCAGACATTTGGCCGCTTCTTCCGGCGGCACCGTGTTAATATAAATCCCCGAGCCGATTTCGAACCCCGCCGGGGTCGAAATCTTGGGTATGATAATCATGTACCAGTGCAGATACCGGCTGTGCTCGTCGCCAACCGGGGCCGAGCGGATGATATAATTGTAATCAGGATCGCCCAGCAGGACGTACATTTTCACTACTATTTCATGAAGTGCCCCGGCCAGTTCGGCTATGTCCTCGTCGCTAATCAACATGAAACTGGCCTGGTGGCGTTTCGGGTAGATCCGCGTTTCGAACGGTGAATTGGCCGCGTACGGACAGAAGACCACGAAATGAGGCGTTTCGAATATGATTCTCTCCTGCTGTTCGAGCTCTTCTTTGAGATTGTCACAGTATACACAGGTGCCATACTTGTCGTAGTGCAAAACCGCCTGCTCCAGCGGGTAGCGCACATGCGGCGGGACAATCGGTGTCGCGATCAGCTGCGAGTGAGGGTGGACCAGCGACGTGCCCGCCCGGGATCCGTGGTTGCGGAAAATCGTGACCAAATTTATATTTTCGTTTTGCGATATCTCGCGCTGGCGTTCCCGGTAGGCCGAGAGCACGTCGGTCACTTCGTCGACCGACATGGTCGAGATAGTTTTGTTGTGGGTTGGGCTTTCTATAATAACTTCGGCGATCCCGTACCCTTCGGCCGACAGGAATGAACCAGTGAAATTCCGCCGAGCGGGTTTGTCCGGCGATAGCGCGGCGTAGCGGTTCGGCACCACCCGGAGTTTCCAGTGGCCGGCGTGGGTCATCTGGAAAGTCGGGTCCGGCGTGAGTTCTTCGTGACCGGGACAGAAGGGGCAGCTTTCGCTATATTCCGGCTCGGGCTTGCGTTTGACCGCCTCTTTGGCAAAATCCGAAGGCCGCTTGCCGCGGCCCGGCGCTATTATAACCCACTCTTTGGTGGCTCGGTTTTGACGAAACTCGGACATTATATCCTCCCTTAGTACAAATCACGAATATTAAACGCCCGAGCTTCGTCTAAAGTCAATATAAATCTGGACGGCCCAAGCCAGTGCGGCTTTATTCTGTATCCAACGCTCGGGCACTTGTCCACATGTGGCCGGGCGCTTTAAGTACGCATAGAAAAGCGGCATATCCTGCAAAGAATCAGGAGGCCCGTAGGCTTCTGCCGCCGCAGCGTGACTTAAACCATTTAAAAATAACAAAATCCACACGGCTACGTATCTTAAACCATGATCGAAACTGACCGATTGACTCTGCGCTTGATGAAACCGGAAGACGCCGAGGCACTTTTTGATATATTCTCTGATCCGGTTGCCATGCGCTATTTCGGGGTCATTTTCGATCGGCCCAGAATGGATAAATGGGTACAGGATAATCTCGAACATCGACAGAAGTACGGGTTTTCACTGCTGTCGGTTGTCCTGAAAGAAAGCGGGGAAATCATCGGCGATTGCGGACTGGAGACGGATACTATCGACGAGCGGGAAATTGTCGGCATCGGTTTCGATTTTCGACGTTCGCACTGGGGACAGGGGTACGCTACCGAGGCGGCGCTGGCGGTACTTGAGCACGGCTTTAGCGAATATGGGTTTGAGGAAATTTATGGCTGGATCGATCCCGAAAACAAGCCATCCCAGCGCGTCGCGGAAAGGATCGGCATGAAAGTGGAACGGTACGTTATGAGGGGACCTAAAAAGTACGCGCTGTACGTAATTAAGAGAAAGAACTGGGAAACAAGGCAGAAATAACATAATCGAGTACTGATATGAAAAATCCATTATTCCAAAATACAAATCTTGAAACCGACCGATTAATAATACGACCCTTCAGGCCGACCGATGCCGACCAGCTTCACGCCGTCGTATCTCAGCCTGAAGTGGTTAGATTTTTGCCCGAAGAAGTCATGACGCTTGAAGAAGTGAAGAATATTATAAACTGGTTTCTGACCTGTTATGAGAAAAACACCCCTGAAAATATAATAAAATGGACTCTGGGGATAATTCTGAAGGAAACATCGTGCGTCATCGGCTGGACCGGGCTCGGGCCGCTGGATTTCAGCCCCCGGGAGACTGAGCTTTTCTGCGGGCTTTCACAAGCTTATTGGGGCAAAGGCATCGCGGCCGAAGCCTGCCGGGTGGTTCTGGACTATGCATTCTCGGATATCGGTCTTAATCGAATCGTCGCGGTCGTGAATCCCGTCAACCATCAGTCGGTAAGACTGATCGAAAAGCTCGGGATGACCAGGGAAAAGCAGGTGCAGGGTTTGTCCGATGAGTTTCGACACTATGAAGGGCACGATTACTATTCATTATCCGGGCCGGATATTCGGTGATTTTGATTTCAGGGATTGTACGGCCATCTTTGAGCAGAAGCTAAATATATGAAGATTGATTATACAAAACTTGAAAGCCTCATAGAGGCCAAGTCCGATCCGGAACCGTTTTCGGGGGTTGTGTACGTAACCAGAGGCGATGACGTTCTTTTCGAACACGCCCACGATTTTGCAATTGTTTCAGAATCCATCCCGAATAAAATCAATACCAGATTCCAGATGGCTTCTGGGTGCAAAGTGTTCACGGCCGTCGGGATTCTCAAACTGATAGAAGAGGGCAGGCTCGGACTTTCGACCCCGCTGCTCGATTGCGTGGGTATTAAAATGCCGCAGTACTCACAGGAAATTACAATCGCTCATCTTCTGACGCACTGCTCGGGAATTACGTCGTACTTTGAAGAGGACGTCAACCCGGACTATGCGGCTTTGTGGAAAGATATCCCGATGTACAATATTCGCGGGCCGCGTGATGTGCTTCCGATGTTTATAGACAAGCCGGTGAAATTTGCCCCCGGTGAGAAGTTCGAATACAACGACGGCGGCTTTATCCTGCTTGGGGTTGTCATCGAAAGTGTTACCGGCGAAAGTTTCGCGGATTATATCACGAAAAATGTACTGGAGCCGGCCGGTATGACCGATTCCGGATATTTCGCTACCGATATGCTGCCGGGCCGTACGGCTTATTCATATATCTATAATCCCGATGGTACATTTCGCACCAATTTCTTTGCGGTACCAATTTT